>CAXMSH010000076.1:0-6095 GCA_964195875.1 Thermodesulfovibrionia bacterium | reverse complement strand
ATTATCATGAGGTAAATTGTCCAGACAAGACCAAATAAACCGCCTGCATAGGGTATAACATGTAACAGAGATGTTATCGGAGCTATGGCCCCTGCAAATGCAACACAGCGAAAAGCGGTCTCATATGATTCCCGGGAGCCCATGAATTTCCATATTATAAAGAGAATCGCCGCACTTATGAACCCGAGGATTGTCACAAAAACAGGAACGAGAAGTATAGAGGCTGCTGATATATCCATACCCATGGAAGGGTAGAGCCCTATGATGCTCATGATTACGCGCAGTATACTCCCAATTATTCCCAATGCCGCCATAAAGATAATAGGGAAAAGGAACCCCCCCGTCTTCGGCATCTCCCTGAAAAAGCCTATAGGACGGGTGATCACTTTTATGACAATTTCAGTTGTTAATGAAATATTCTCTCTTATCTGATTTATGATATCTTCTCCTCCTTGATTTCCTGAGTTATGTCTCTGATTTTCCATATTTTCTATTATTATTAAGAAACTGAAATTTTAAGTACATATTGTACTATATTTTACATCCCCGTGTAATAAAAGGCTTCAGATATTAACCATAACGATCTCTAAAAACGACCTTAGCCTGCACAATCTCTTGTTATCATGAAAAAAATAGTGAGCCTGGCAGGTCTATCTGCTCGCCTCGATTCGGCGAAGCGGACAGCCTTCATGTTATATGCGGGTTAGTATGATATTATAAAGATATGACGACAATAATGATAATTGCCGGTATCGCAGCGTTCTATATCTTCGCGGCTGTCAACTGGAGGCTGGGTTACAGGAGACTTCTTTGAGGTGGAGTTCATCCCTCCGTGAGAGAGAGACTTAAGAAGAAGCTTCAGGACAGGGGAATTAAACCGCCTGCCTGGCTTTTAAGAGAAGATAAAAACTGTTCAGACAGGTAAAAATCAGGCAGGAGTCAACTGTCCTATCCTCTGATGACAAGGACAGGGTATTTCGTATTAGTATGGATCAATCCGTATGTAACACTGCCAAGGACCGCAGATTCCAGGGCCCCTTTGCCATGGGAACCTATGATAATGAGATCACTCTTTGCCCTTCTCGCTTCTTTCAGTATCTCTTTCACCGGATGTCCTGATCGGATAACAGTCACAGGTTTAAGGCCTTTCTTGTTGCATAGCTTCTCAGCCTCAGCCACATACGCTTTAGCCATATTCTTCAGATAATCCTCGATAGGGGTCCTGAGTTCGGTAGGTGCAGAATAGGCTGGAATGGTTTGGGCTACAAAGGCCCCTTTGTCTACTACGCCCAGTATTGTTATGGAGGCCTTTGTCTGCTTTGAAAGACCTATGGCATAGTCAACCGCTTTTCTTGAAGCCTTTGAACCGTCTGTTGGAACAAGAATTCTTGAGATCATGCTTCCTCCTGTATTTTAATTATTCCCTATTGAACCTTTCCTGGCTTCTCTCAACTTATCTCTAAAGATCACGTACTGAACAAGTTCATGCATGCTGAATACTACATGGGTATCTTCCATATATTGCATGCACTCGATATTCTGACCTGAGAGGTTTATAAATAATTTTCCGTCAGGCATGAAGTTATTAAAGAAGTTTTCTTCATTGGTGTATTCAAATGGAAAGTACTGCACACAGAACTGACTTGCCATATCATGATATATGAATGGGATAGAGACATACGCTTTATGGTCACAACCGGTACATTTGAACAGGTTAATATCTCCCCTGAGCAAATCTTCTTTTGATTCAGTGTCAATAGAAACGTTTAATGAACTAAACAAGGTGATATTAACTTTTGAATTACATTTGGGACATTCAATTTCTGTTGTATACGGTCCTGGCATTTTCACACATTATATCAGAATAATGGGTGAAGTTAAAGAGGAGCGGTAGGGCTCAGGAAACTTAGGGACTAAGAGTGATAAAATACTAAGTATCAGTTTGTATGCTATGGCACATCTGTCCAAAACAGGTTTTTCTGGATAGCAGAGGGAAGAATGAGAATCTATCTGTAAAAAACTATACATTCAATGATTTAACAGACAGCAAGAGACTTATTGTATACCATATTGAAAAATAGGGATGTTAAGGTGTATATATAGATATTAATTATTGAAAAATGGCAATAACAAACTTTATCAAAAAAGAAGAGACAGGCAGGCTGGAAAGTATTCTGAAAGTTCAGTTAAAGGGTGTTTTTAATAAAAACGACAGGATAGTCGTTAAATTGCATATGGGAGAGGCTGGGAATAAGTACTATATAAAGCCGGAGTTTGTAAGGAAAGTTATTAAGGTTCTAAGAGATATGAATTCAAAGCCTTTCCTTTTTGACAGTCCTGTTATGTACCCTGGCTCAAGAGATACCATGGACAAGTATTTTGAAACTGCCAGGAGTCATGGGTTTACCGAGCAGGATATCGGATGTCCTGTCATAATTTCAGATGAATCAGTAAAGGTCAAAGGAAAGCATTTGGAATATGAAGTGTGCAGGGATATTGCAGAGGCTGACGGCATTCTGGTTATATCTCATGTCAAAGGGCATATGTGCTCTGGTTTTGGCGGAGCTATTAAGAATTTAGGGATGGGTGGTGTTTCCAAAAAGACAAAAAGAAGCATTCATCTCAATGGACAGCCATCCTGCACCGGTGAGTGTACCTTGTGCGGAACCTGCGTTGAGATTTGTCCTGTTGATGCTGTGAAGATAGAAGAGGATAAGGTTGTTTTTGATTATGATTTCGGGTGCTGGGGCTGCGGTGTTTGCGCTGAGCATTGCCCGGATAATGCCTTGACTTACAGAAAGGCTTCTTTTGATGAGCTGATAGCAGATAGCGCTAATGCTGTCCTGAAGGGAAAAGAGAAGCAGTACTATATTAATGTTGTTCATGACATTACAAGGTTGTGTGATTGTTTAAGCGATCCGGGTGAGATTTTAATACCTGATGTAGGGATTGTCTTGAGTGATGATATAGTTGATGCTGAAAGGACTTCTCTGAAAGAGATTAATCTGAAAGCAGGAAGGGATCTGTTCAGGGAAGTGCACAATAAGAATGCAGGTAAGCATGTTGAAGAGATGAAGAAGCTGAGAAAGTAAAACTGTGAAATGTGTATACATGCCCCCAAGGGCTTATCATTACAATATTTGCTTGTCAAAAACGGATTATGCATTTATACTCAAAGTAAAACAGGGTTCGAGGATTCCAGGGTCTGAGGGTTCGAGTGTTATAAGACAAAGAATTAAAGATAAAAGATCAAACCTGCCTGCCGGTCTTCGACTCATTGAGCAGGCAGTGGGTGTCGGGTATTTATCTTCTTCGTTTTGTTAGTGTCTTGATCATTTCCCTTGAAGCCTTTACATTTTTTACAAATGGACTATATATATAGAAAAATGATAAAAGGAGGTCACATGAAACGTTTTCAAGCTGTTTTGCTTGCGGTTATTTTATCGGCAGGATTTTTGGGATATGCCGAGGCAGGGGTGGTCTTTACGACTATCGATACATCGTTTGATGACCACCGGGATTCCGGCGTCAGCACCGCGTATATCGGTGACAACGGCATGAGGGCAGAATCACGCGCTGAAGGGGAGAAGAACACTGTTATCTTCCGAAGCGACAAAGAAGTTCTCTGGGTTATTAATACAGCAAATAACAGCTACACGGAGATGACCAAACAAGACATCAAAAAGATTAAGGGCCGGATGGATGAGGCGATGAGTATGATGCAGGAGCAGATGAAGAAGATGCCTCCTGAACAGAGGGCAATGATGGAGCAGATGATGAAGGGGAAGGCGATGCCGATGCCGGCTCAGCCTGAAAAGGAGGTCTATAAAAAAGTCGCTTCCGGTGTCATGGCAGGCAAATGGAAGTGTGATAAGTATGAGGGTTATCGCGGGGGGCAGTTGACCGAAGAGGTATGGACAACTTCATGGAAGAGCCTCGGCATCGAACAGAAAGATTTCCGGGTAATGCAGAGCATGGGCGAATTTATGAGTGAACTCTCTCCGGATGCCGCATCCAAGTTCAATGTCGGTTCGGATGAGTGGGAGGAGAATCAGGGATATCCCGGTGTTCCTGTCAGGAAAATCTCATACTCAATGGGAAAAAAGGTCTCTCAAAACGAGATACAGGAGATCAAAAAAGAGAAGATTAATTCATCCCTCTTCGAACTGCCGAAGGGACTCAAAAAAAATAGTTTCACCGGCCTTGAGAATTAAAATCTGACAGTATTATTATTTGCGCAGTGTTAATTACTGTTATTCTTTAACATGCCTCTCTATGTTCAACCCCAGGATATTATAGTGCCGATTTTCCGACAATATAGTTCCACCGAATTTCCCCGCATTTCTAAATTGGCTTGACAATACTGACTATCAGCAGGATATCAAACAATTTGCCGCCCGGAGTGTCTGATTCAAAAATGATAATGAACAGCTTTGATTGCCACTTCGACCGGGTAACGGATTGTTTATTATTTTTCCACGATTATTCGTCTTTATGAAATGATAGAACCTCCTGATATTAAATGTAAAGCGAGTGTAAACTCCGTGGTCCTTTTCACGGGGTCTAGCGAGTGAATGTAAAAATAAAAACTCATTGCATTAGATTCCCTGCGGTTTCGCTTGGAAGCGCCTACTTCTGGTGCCACAGGTAAGATCAATTCAACCTCACATTACCATATGTCAGTCCATAAGGATAGGAATAGCTTCCCTTATTAATATATTTCTTTAATATATTCAGTCACATTTATCAAAATAGATTTCCTTGGACAGCATTTGGAAGAATTAGTATGAGAAAATAGATTTCTGTTTTGTAAATTTCATTCCCCGATAATATCCCCGAAGAATCGGGACAGGCTTTTAACGGAGGAAGCCAGTCTTTTCAACAGGTTACTGGATCCAGCCCCCGATTACGAAATTCGAGGGCAGGCTCCGGTGGGTATGACAACTGCTCATCAAATAAATGATTTTTTCAACAGCATGTAAAGACCCGATAATCCCAAGGCCTGCCTGATTTGACATAATCATATAATAATTATAATATGGTAATTGTAATAATCTACTACATTGAAAAAAGTGCTCATTGATCCCGGCTAACCAGAATTCACCAATCAATAATACCCTCTATAGAAGCAAGAACGTGAATCCCGTGATCGAAGATGAAGGAATATCTCGATGAATAAGAAAGACAGGAGTCCTGAAGATAAGATATAAGATATGAAAGCTGAAAATGCCAGGAACAGGTTTATTCAGAAGCTCCTGCAGAAGAGAAAAGAACTCCACAAGGATTTTTTCAATGACATGCAGGTGAATGAGATAGTTATGTTCTATGCTGATATTGTGAAGAATATACCGATCGGTCTCCATATTTATTATCTGGAGGACCTGCATGATGATCGGACGCTAAGAATGATAGCCACGAATTCAGCGGCATCAGAATTTACAGGCTTACCTATGGAAAGTGTGATCGGAAGGACACTTGATGAGAATTTCCCGAACTTGCGAGAAAAGGGCATTCCTCAAGTCTATGCTGAGGTGGTGCGGACAGGGAGAACTAAAGTGCTGGAGGATGTTTACTATAGTGATCAACGGGTTGTCAAGGGCGCATTTTCTGTCAGAGCCTTTCCTTTACCACCTCATTGTATGGGAGTCGCTTTTGAAAATATTTTATTCAGGAAGCAGGTGGAAGAGGAATTAAAAGAGAGTGAAGGTAAGTATGCGACAATCGTAGAGAAGGGAAACGACGGGATCTGTATTGTTCAGGATGGAATAATAACCTTTGCGAACGCTGTTCTTCGTGAAATGCTCGGGATACCAGCAGAGGCGGAGAATTATGGTCTAATTACGGAGATTGTCTCTCCTGAATACAGAGAACTTGTGAGTGAAAGATATAGAAAGAGAATGTCCGGTGAGGATGTGCCGAGCAAGTTCGAACTGGCGCTGATCACAAGAGAAGGAGATGCAATCCAGGTTGAAATCAATATCTCCCATATAGAATATTCAGGGAAACCAGCAACGATGGGCTTTATCAGAGACATTCGCGAGCGAAAGAAAGCAGAAGAAAAACTTCGGGAGACAGCCATCACTGACGATCTTACT
>CAXMSH010000075.1:0-6112 GCA_964195875.1 Thermodesulfovibrionia bacterium | reverse complement strand
CTATTCACTGTTTTCCACAAGACCTCCGCCAATAAAAGATACCCGATGCGATGCGTACAGGATCATCGTTTCGGATATATTTTCAATGCCTTCTTTTGAGGGTCAGAAACTTGAGGAGGTGAAGAAGACTCTAGTTAATCTTGAAATGGAGGCAGGGAAGATCACAATGGTTCATTCCGATACGGTCGGGAAGGACAGGATAATTGCCCAGAGGCCTCTTCCCGGGAATGTCGGAAGCAATAAGGTGAATTTCCTTGTAAGCGCCGGTCGTTACAGGGTATCTTATAAGTGTCCTTCGCTTATTAATCTGTCTTTAGATGATGCAAGGGACCTAACGGAAACTCTGGGGCTTAAACTTACTACCAGTAAGAACGGCAGCAGAGTCATATTTCAGAAACCTGAGGCAGGGACCATTATGAAGTGGGGCGATTCTGTTGAGGTTACACTGGGCAGTGGATGGGGACTTTGGTTTTAATCTGACAAAAGCAGGCTACTCACCACAGAGGTCACAGAGGAACATATTGATACTAAAAAGGAAAAGGCATATTGTGTTTTTCTTTGTGCACTCCTGCCGGAAGGCAGACAATCGTTGAGTGAAACGAATCATTTTATTGTATGGAATAAAGCCTTAAACATGAGAACACAGAGGTAACTGAGAACAAAGGTCTTTTTTTCCCAATTCATCTCTGTGTGCTCTGTGGTTAAGTTTTGACTTTTTTTTAAGGGGGGTAGAGGTATATGGTAAGAATAGCACCGTCTTTATTATCAGCTGATTTTTCTAAACTGGGAGATGAGGTTATAGCCGCCCAGGAAGCGGGGGCTGACTTTATACATGTAGATGTTATGGACGGCCGTTTTGTCCCGAATATAACAATAGGGCCTTTAGTTGTAAAAGGCATTAAGAAAGTTTCAACCGTACCACTTGATGTTCACCTGATGATCGAAGAACCTGACAGATATATTGAGGACTTTGTTGACAGTGGAGCGGACCTTATAACAGTTCATTACGAGGCGTGTACACATCTGCACAGAACCTTACAGCAGATAAAGGAGTGTAATGTGAAGGCCGGTGTTTCACTTAATCCAGCGTCTAATATCAGCAACATTGAATTTGTGCTGCCTTATATAGATATGGTGCTTATCATGTCTGTCAACCCTGGATTCGGGGGTCAGAAGTTTATCCCTGAGATTCTTGGCAAGATAAGGAGTCTGAAGGGCATGATAGATGGATCGAAGAATAATGTGGATATCGAGGTTGACGGAGGGGTCAATTCAGATAATGTTGCTGAAGTGGTTCGGGCAGGCGCCGATATCGTGGTAATGGGCAGCGCCTTCTTCAATAGCGGTGATTATAAAGGAGTGGTGAGTAAGGTCAGGGACAGATGCAGGGGTGTTGAAAGTTGAGAATGAAATCTTCATCTGTTTCCGGGAAAGGGCTTTTTGAGAGAGCCGAGACGTGCAGGAGAACCTCGCAATACAGTAAAGCAGTTGGGTTATACGAAGAGGCTTTAAGGGCATTCAAAAGAGAATCTGATATTGCCGGCGTACTTGACTGTTATCTCTCAGTTGCGGATACATTAAGGGCAAGCGGCGATTTCGTGGACGCTCTTGCTTACTATGATAAGGCGCAGGAACTCGCGGAGGTCCTTGAAGATATCTCATCGGTTGCCGACGCTCTTTCCGGACAGGGCCTGTCTCTCAGGGCGCTTGGTAGGTGGAAAGACGCGCTGCGTCTGATTAACAGAGCTAACAGGATATACAGATCCAATGGTGACAGGGGAGGCGAGGCGTTCTCTGTATGGGCAAAGGGTGGGACCTACAGGATCAAGGGAGATATTTCCAGGGCGATTGACACCTTTTCTCTGGCTTTAAAGCAATTCAGGGCTCTAAAGAACAGAGCCGGAATTAACTACTCGTATTGCGGGCTGGGCGGCTGTTCAAGGGTTGCCGGGAAGTACCTGGACTCACGTAGATACTACAGGATGGCAAACAGGAACTTCGGGGAGATGAACGATATTTTCGGAATAGCCTACTCTTATTGCGGGCTGGGCAACGTTCAGCGGATGCTGGGAAACTACAGTGACGCTCTGTCATTTTTCAAGCGGGCTGAAGTGCAATACAGGAAGATAGGGGATAAGGTCAGTTATGCATACACTCTCTGGAGTGTCGGCACCACATATAAAATGCTTGGCATAATCGGTAAGGCCGAAGAGAAGTTCCGTGATGCGGGAAGGTTGTTTAATGATACGAAAGATCCGAGAGGGCAGATTTACAGTATACTTGGTCAAGGAGAACTTGACTACTTGAGGGGTAAAAAATACAGGGCAAAGACGGCATTTCTGAGAGGTGAGAGACTTGCTGCCAGTTACGGTTTTAAGGTTGAAAAGGGATATGCGTCAAGGCTTCTTAGAATGTATAATAGAGATGAAGGATTTCCTGCTAACTTGCCGTGATGCATTGATTTCACTTTATACATGTTAAATTGGTATGATCTTATTCCTGATTTTTTATTTTCGTATTAATTCCAGAACTAGAACTTTTGTCATTCCGGCTTGTCCGGAATCGCCAGAATCTTTCTTAAAGACAGGGTAACGATTCTGGACAAGCCGGAATGACAGAATAAAGGAAAAAGCAGTAAGAATCGAAAGATTTGGGTTATTAATACTTCCCCAGTTCAAACCACCAGATTCTTGAAATAATGCAGTCTATCTGTTAGTATCAGTTGATTTTAATTATGCAAGTATCCGAAGACAAAAATGAGCCTGCAGAATATATAAAGACGGATATTCTGAGCAGGGTAAGTGCAAGGACTATTGATCTTATTATAGTTGCCGCTTTTCTTGAGCTGGTGCCCAGGGCAGGTTTTTTTGCCGGTATCGCCTATCTTTTGATCGCTGACGGTCTTTTTGGAGGAAGAAGCATAGGTAAGAAGCTTATCGGTATTAAGGTAGTACTCATTGAGAGCGGAAAAGCCTGCGGTTATAAGGAATCAATATTCAGGAACTTTATTTTTGCAATCGGTTTATTGCTTTGCGGTATTTTAAATGATGTACCTTTGCTTGGCGGAGTGTTTATAATAATTGTTCCTGTTTTAATTCTACTGTTTGAAGGCCTGATCCTGCTTGGCAGTGAGAACGGCATGCGGGTCGGTGATGAGTTTGCAAAAACACGTGTAATTGAGGGGTAATAGGGAGGGTTGGATGTTTCAGAAATTTCTTGGATGGTTCTCAGATGATCTTGCGATAGACCTCGGTACCGCAAACACACTTGTCTTTGTTAAGGGAAAGGGGATTGTATGCAATGAACCGTCAGTTGTGGCCGTGCAGAGGGATCATGTTATAGCTGTCGGGATCGAGGCGCAGAAGATGCTTGGCAGGACACCGGCTGATATTATTGCGATGAGGCCTCTTAAGGAAGGTGTTATCGCTGATTTTGACAAGACCGGAGAGATGCTGAAGTACTTTATCAGGAAGGTTCATAACAGGAAGAATTTCATATCTCCCAGGATCGCTATAGGGGTGCCTTCTGCTATAACACAGGTGGAACAGAGGGCGGTCAGGGACGCTGCAGAAGCATCTGGTGCAAGAGAGATTTTCCTTATAGCGGAGCCGATGGCCGCGGCGCTTGGGGTAGGCCTGCCTATAGGTGAGCCTTTTGGTAATATGATAGTGGATATTGGCGGGGGTACCACTGATGTGGCGGTTATTTCCCTGCATGGTGTCGTATACAGCAAGGCTGTCAGGACAGGCGGAGACAAGATGGACGAATCGATTGTAAACTATATAAAGAGCAAGACAAAGATTCTTATCGGTGACAGCACGGCGGAGCGCATAAAAAGGGAGATCGGATCCGCCTGTAAGGTCGATAATGAGAATAGGTCTATCGATATTAAAGGCAGGGACCTTGTTTCAGGTATCCCGAAGACTGTTACCATACACGAAGATGAGATTAGAGAGTCTATCAGTGAATCCGTTTCCGTGATTCTTAACACAATAAAAACGGCCCTTGAGAACACCCCACCCGAACTTGCTTCTGATATTGTTGACAGGGGGATCGTGCTTGCTGGAGGTGGAGCGCTGTTAAGAGGATTAGACGAACTTCTGAGGAAGGAGACCGGCCTGCCTGTGATAATTGCTGAAGATCCCCTTTGCGCCGTTGTTAACGGTGTAGGTATGGTGCTGGATGACCTTGATATCCTGCGCAGGGTTTCCTTGTGAGCAAAAAGGGAGACTACATGACCGGTAACGAAAACCCATAGATGTTTTTCAAAAAGAGCCTCTTCATATTTGCAGTTATAACACTTCTTATCTTTCTTCTCTTAACATACCAGAGCATTAAAGGGAACTGGCATCTCTTGGGTATCCCGTCTTCCCCTGTTCGCGTTATCTCACACGGAAGTTCCACGGTTATCAATAAAGTCACGGATTTTTTCCATGCGTATATTCTTATCATCGGAACAGGGGAGGAGAACAGAAAACTCAGAGAGAGGATCGGTATGTACGAACAGGAGAAGAACAGGTATATTGAGACGGAAAATGAGAATAAAAGGCTGAGAGGGCTTCTTGATCTCAAGCCCGCAGGTGCCGTCCGTGTATCCGCAGCGGAGGTATTTGCAAGGGATCCTGCAAACTGGTTTCAGATCCTTTGGATCAATAAAGGTTCTAATGATGACATAAAGAGGGATATGATAGCTGTTACGCCTGCCGGGATTGTAGGAATGATACATAACGTATACGTTAACAGGTCAGGGATTCTTCTGATTACTGATGTTAACTCATCAGTAGCGGTGAGGATCCAGACTTCAAGAGTAGACGGTATCCTTCAGGGAAGGGGCGGGGGAAGTTGTTTTCTAAAGTACGTTCAGAAGAATTCGGATGTCAGGGTCGGGGACAAGGTTGTAACATCGGGACTGGACGGTCTGTATCCTGAAGGACTGCTGGCCGGGTATGTGACGAGTGTCAGGAGCGGCGATAAATATCTCTTTCAGGAGATAGAGGTTGAACCGGCGCAGAATATCAGTACAGTGGAGGAGGTTGTCATTCTCAGGAGATGAAGGCGTTTATAAAATACCTCTTGCTTGCTCTGGTCGGTATGTCCCTGCAGTCTTTTCTATTCAGGACAGTAAAACCGGATCTTATCATTATACTCGTCTGCTTTTACACTTTGAGATACGGGCAGTTCAGGGGTATCTCGTATGGTGCCGTAACAGGACTTATACTGGACTCAGCGAGCGGCTTTATTATCGGACCTAATATCCTAAGTAAGATATCCGCAGTCTTCTTTGTATCCTTTATCAGACGCAAGGTATTCTTCTGGGGCCCGGTATTTAATATCCTGATGGTATTGGCCGTTTCATTGCTTGATATCCTGATTGTGAGGATATGTCTTGAAACATTTACTGTTATCTCTTATTCAAGCAGGGTGCCGGCAATAACAATCATGCAGGTTGCTTTAACATCCGTCTTCAGTCTTGTAATGTATCCCTTCTTTAATACTGAGAGGGATGAAGGAAATATCGCCGGATAGTTTCAGTCAGGCCTGTAATATTTCTCACCTTATAAACTAGTTTTGATGTAGTTAGACAGGAGATATGAGAAGAAGTAATTTTAACGGCGGAATGGGAAAGAAGGTCACTGTAAGCGTATATATAGTGACCATTATTTTTGTTGTCCTTACTATTAGACTCTGGGACCTGCAGGTAATAAAGGGGAGTAAATACGGTGAGATGGCAGAGAACAACAGATTGAGGGTGGTAAAAGTCCCGGCTCCGAGGGGGATAATATATGACAGGGATAAAATACCTCTTGTAAGGAATATCCCGTCATTTGATATCTCGGTTGCCGGCAACGATCTGCCCGGTAACGATGATACAATGGTTGCCCTTGGGAAACTGATCGGCCTTGAACCCGATAAAATAAGGAGTTTGATAGAGAACGGATCAAAAAATCCTCTGGAGCCTGTTAAACTGAAAAAGGGAATATCCTTCAGGGAGTTAGCCATCGTGGAAGCTGGAAAGACCGACTTCCCCGGGCTGCAGGTTGATGTTGTTGTTGACAGGGAATATATTTACGGTGAATTTGCCAGTCATATCATAGGCTATCTTGGTCGTCTT
>CAXMSH010000074.1:0-6115 GCA_964195875.1 Thermodesulfovibrionia bacterium | reverse complement strand
AAGAAGTGAGATTCATAAGACCATCAATCGACTCAATACAAAAACCAATTCGAATAATCCATTGGAATTGAAAATACGCCGAGGTTGTTAAGTTTTTTCGGTATCTCGATGTTGATTCCAGGATCATACGCGTTATAGGAACGTCCAATTATCACAATAGTACGCTCAGGCAGATCCCTTAATATCTCATCACCCCTCTTTCTTATGGCGGTCTTAAATTGAGCCTGGGCCTCATTTGCTTTAATATAAGCCTTTTTAATGACAGCCATAGGCACATTGAATGGTCTTAGCGTCCTGTATATCTCTTTAAGGAGAAAGCCCCTGCCCCTCTGCAGGTCAACAAGAGGCGTAATTAAGCCATTCTTACCGAAAGCAACTTCGGCAACATACGGCAAACTCTGAACATAAGGGCAGGCAAACCCGCGGGACGAATTCTCAAGCTCATTATAGTTTATAAAACTCGGCAGAAGGATAGCATCAACCTCCTGCTCAATCAGACTTTTTATGTGTCCATGCGCAACCTTAACAGGGAAACAGCTCTCGGAAAGTATGCTCTCAACTCCCTTATTTATAACTTGCCTGCTTGTACTGCCGGAAAGTTCAACATCAAAACCAATCTCCCACATGAGCGTGCTCCAGAAGGGAAGGTAATCATGAAAAAAGAATGTCCACGGAATCCCGATTCGCTTATTCAGTCGATACGCGCTATTAACACCTTCTCCGCCAAATCTGTCTGCGTATTCAGTATGGGCTTTTTTAATAAGAAGCTCTCTTTCAGCAAACAGGTCAGGCATGTCGGTAACTGATGATTCACTCTTCTTTTTCCTGACATCGTACTTCTCGCACCTGCTCCCATAAAATAAAGGTTCCTTTTCCCCTTCTATCTGAACCCTGTTAATCTCGCACATATTGTCGCAGCTGCTGCACTCAAAAGACTTTATCTTATACCCTCTTTTTGAGAGATCAAAACCCTTAAATAAAGTGATGGGTAATGGGTTATGGGTAATGGGTGATGGTGTTTTTTCTTTTAACTGATTACTCATAACGCTTAACGCGTTACGGTCTTTCATATGCTCCTTTACAATAAGGGCCATGCCGATAGCCCCGGTTACGTCATGATGCGGAGGGATGACAACCTCTCTGCCCATATGTTTTTCGAAAGCGGCTACAACCGATCTATTGAAGGCGACTCCTCCCTGAAAAAATACCTTCTTTCCTATAGCTCTTGTTCCAACAACCCTGTTTAAATAGTTCTGTACGATTGAGTAGGCCAGTCCGGCGACAAGGTCTTTCTTCCGGGTACCCTGCTGTTGTTTTGACAGAAGCGAACTATCCATAAATACTGTGCATCTCTCACCCAGAGAACAGGGCATAAGTGAATCAAAAGCAAGCTCGGCAAACTCCTCCTTAATGGCTATGTCGAGCTTCTCAGCCTGCTCTTCAAGAAACGAGCCTGTCCCGGCGGCACAGGCCTTGTTCATCTCAAAATCAACTATAACACCGTCCCTTATGGATATGTATTTTGAATCCTGCCCGCCGATTTCAAATATTGTATCTACCTCATGATCTATCTCTATCGCTGCCCTTGCCTGAGCGGTAATCTCGTTCTTGACTATATCAGCCCCTACGAAATCGGCTATCATATACCTGCCTGACCCGGTCGTTCCTACACCACGGATATTAACCGAATCGCCTACTTCACTTCCTATCTCATCAAGCCCATGCCTCACAGCCTCTATGGGTCTTCCGGAGGTCATCAGGTATCTCTTTGCAAGGAGCCTGCCTTTATCATCAATAACAGCCAGGTTTGTGCTTATGGAACCGATATCAATTCCCAGATAAGCGTCTACCTTACCGTCCGTTTCAGGTCTGTGTATATAATATGAAACACTGTGTCTGCTTTCAAATATTCCCCTGTCTTCACATAGCGGTCTGCAGCCGCTATCCTCTTCTTTACGGGTGTTCATAACAGCTTGGAGCTTTCCAATATCATAAGAAGACTCAATTCCTTCATCAATATCCCTGAGGGCAGCGCCTATAGCGGGCATAATGGCAAAATGCTCAGGTATGATTATCTCTTCTACCCCGAGGATCTCCTTAAAAGCTCTCCTGACTCCTTTATTCGCGGCAACGCCGCCCTGAAGGCTTACAGGTTCAGGCAAATCCATGTTCCTGCAGATACTCCCCTTAAAGTTTCTCGCGACGGCAAAGCAGAGACCCGCGATAATATCCTCAACAGGAGTGGCTATCTGTTGAAGATGGATCATGTCCGACTTGGCAAAGACGCTGCATCTTCCCGCTATACGCGGGGGGGTCTTTGATTTAAGCGCCAGTTCACCCGCGTCTTCAATGCTGAGTTTGAGCCTCTCGGCCTGCTGGTCGAGGAATGATCCTGTCCCAGCGGCACAGACCGAGTTCATGGAGAACTCTTTAACACTTCCGTTTTCAAGAAGGATAAGTTTTGAGTCCTCCCCTCCAATCTCTATTACAGTCCGGATCTCCGGACAGAGCCTGTTAGTTGAATAGCTGAGAGCAACCACCTCGTTAATATGCCTGACACCCATAGCCTGTGAGATAATCTTGCCGGCGGAACCGGTAATACTGAGGGAAGACGCATCGATGTTATCACAAAGAAGATCATAAGAGACCTTAAGTGGATTCCCCTTATGGCGTATATACTCAGTCTTTAGAATGTTTCCGGAAGAATCCAGAACAGCTAATTTAACACTTACCGAGCCGGCGTCAAGACCGATATGTTTCTTCATGTCAGATATCATAATGTTATGTGTTACAGATCATAATCAAACAGGCCGTTAACCTTGATCACTTCCCATGTATAAGGTGATTTCTCAAGATATATTTTCATGTTCTGCCAGTTGGCCGTGTCTCCAAATATATAAGACCTGGCTTCACCAACTGAAGCCGTCACCCTGACATTAATCTCTGCTTCAGCCTGTTTTTTATCGACAGATATCTTTACAAGCTGAACCTCCGTATCTATATTATCAAGTCTTTTAAAAAGAGTCTCCATGCGTCTTTTGATAAGCAGGTAGGTTACTCCATACTCATCTCTGTAATTGTATGAGATGTTCTCCATAAGCCCCTCAAGTTCTTCATCAATTATCGCCTTCTCAGAAGCAGCTATCACTTTCCATATCCTCTTCTTATCAGTCGGAAAAAATATTAAAATACATATAATAACAATTGTTAGAAACACCAGAACAGGAAACCAGGGCCGCTTCATTCATAACCTCATACCTTAAAGCTACTCAGTCATCTTTGATTTCTCTTTCTCATCAATAATCTTCTGCGTAATATGCGCCGGCACCTCTTCATAGTGTGAAAATTCAATTGTATAGATGCCCCTGCCGCTTGTAATTGCATTCAGCTGGTTTGCGTAAATAAGCATCTCGGCCATCGGCACAAGAGCGTCTATCTTCTGGTTCCCACCGGCCTGGGGTTCCACCCCCTGCACCCTGCCGCGTCTTGAGTTCATATCTCCTAAAACGTTACCGAGGAACTCCTCGGGTATAATAACTTCAACTTTAATTATAGGCTCAAGAAGCACCGGCCTGGCTTCCTTAACAGCTTGTTTAAACGCAAAGGATCCAGCAATCTTGAATGCCATTTCTGAAGAATCAACAGAATGATAAGAACCGTCATGCACCGTTGCCCTGATGTCAACTGTCGGGTAGCCCGCAAGCACGCCTTCACGCATTGCTTCAACGATACCCTTCTCAACCGCGGGAATATATTGTCTGGGTATTACCCCCCCGACAATGTTGTTAACAAATTCAAAGCCGCCTCCTTTTGGCAGTGGTTCAAACTTTACTGTGCAATCACCGAATTGTCCCCTGCCCCCTGACTGTTTCTTGTACTTCCCCCTGGCATCTGCGGATTTCTTTATCGTCTCTTTATAGGCGATCTTTGGGGTATTCATTACAACTTCTGCGCCGAACTTCCTCTTCAGCTTCTCAAGTACCACCTCAAGGTGCACCTGTCCCATACCGGAAAGCAGCATCTCCTTTGTTTCACTGTCTCTTGTAAACTTCAAAGTAGGATCTTCCTCAAGCATCTTATGAAGACCGGTGCTGACCTTCTCTTCATCTCCCCTGTTTTTTGGTTCAATCGCGTATGATATCATCGGTTCGGAAAATTTAATCGGATCAAAAAGTATCTGACTGCCGGGATCACATAATGTATCACCGGTCACCGTATTCTTCAGCTTGGCAACAACCGCGATCTCTCCGGGACCGGCACTCTGTGTCGGAAACTGTTTATTGCCAAGAAGATAAAACAGGTTTCCAATCTTCTCCTTTGTATCTGAGGTGGGATTATAGACGTTTGAGTCCGCCTTCATAACCCCTGAAAATACCCTGAAGTAAGTAAGTTTGCCGGTAAAGGGGTCGGCAATGGTCTTGAAGACCTTTGCCGAGAGAGGTGAACTCTCTACAGGTTCCCTGCTGACCTCCTCATCATTTTTAGGGTCTCTGCCTTTAATAGGGGTAATACCTGCCTTTTTAACAGGTGACGGCAGACACAGCTGAATCGCGTCAAATAATTGCTGAATGCCGATACCCTGAATCGCTGAACCGCATACAACAGGAATAAATCTCCTCGTCAGTGAACTCTCCACTATTCCATTTATTATCTCTTCCTTTGTCAGTTCACCCCCCTCAAGATAACGTTCAAGCAGGGCATCGTCAGATTCAGCGATCTTTTCCACAAGTTTCTTGTGGTACTCATCAGCCGATGATTTATAATCATCAGGTATCTCCTCTTCAGAGGAACTTCCATCCTTATATCTCACAGCCTTCATCCTGATAATATCTATAACGCCTACAAAATCATCACCTGACCCCATCGGGATATTAAGGGGGGTCGCGGTGGAGTTATAGGATTCTTCAATATCACTGATTGCCCTGTCAAAGTTGGCATTCTCCCTGTCCATTTTGTTAACAAAAACTATCCGGGGTATCTCATATTCACAGGCAAATTTCCAGATCTTCTCAGTCTCGGCCTTGACACCGGAAAGAGCGCTTACTATAACGATCGCGCCGTCTGCTACGCTGAGACACCCTTTTGTGTCTTCAATAAAATTAATGTACCCCGGGGTATCAATAATATTTATTCTGTAACCGTTATATTCGCAGAACGCGAGTGCGGAAGATAATGTTATCTTCCTGTTAATCTCTTCTTCCTCAAAATCCGTTACCGTGTTGCCATCCTCTATTGTTCCAGCCCTGTTGATCGCCTTTGCGTCTACAAGCATCGCTTCAACAAGGGATGTCTTGCCGGCTCCTCCGTGCGCGATAACTGCAATATTCCTGATTTTTTCAATATCAAAATTACTCATTTATCCCTCCCGGTATTTATAATAATTTTCTCATTTATATTTCATATGAAAATTAGGGTTCGAGGGGTCAAGGGTTCCAGGATTCAAGTGATAGAATTATTTTTATTGGATAAACCTTAAACCCTTGAATACTCGAATCCATTTATTATCAAAACAGATAATTTAATAAATTTTGTAAGTGCCTTGATCATTTCACTTGAACCCTAGACTCCTGGAACCCTTTTCGCCTCAGCGAATCCGCTCTCCACGGCGAGTCTTCGACCATGGCGGAGAACCCTCTATTATATTTAACAATTAATCCGCATCAGTTCCGCCATCAAGTATCTCATCTATGACCGGCTGATACTCTGTCATCGTCTCGGCTTTCCTGCTCCAGTTTTTGGCGAAAAGAAAAGTTATAACCAGCAATGCAAAACCAGCAATAGCTGCTATCATATCGGAATCAAGACCGCTGAAATATTTCTCTCCAATGTTCTTGCCTATTATGGCGCCTGCTATCAGGGCGGTCATGGGAAGACCGTATATCATCATTGTACCCTTAAGATACGACTGTGGTTTAATAGATACCCTTACGGTCTGACCTGCCCTGGCCTGGACGGGGTTTAAGGCCTTTATCTCCATTCCGTCATCAGTAGTCTCACAGGTCCCGGTGGCAGAACAGCCATCACAGGATCCCCTCTTCTGGACCTTTACCCTTGCGGTAATCCCTTCGGTCACGGTAACAACACCTGTCTCTTCTATCATTCTTTCCTCCCCCTC
>CAXMSH010000073.1:262-6164 GCA_964195875.1 Thermodesulfovibrionia bacterium | reverse complement strand
TCTGCCTTGATATGATATGCGGAGAGATGTTCTCCCTGGTATTAAACGTTGCCTCAACCTCAGAAAATATATTAAGAATACCCTCTTTGATCTTCTTCAACTCCTCAACCTGTACATCAAGAAGGCCTTTGTGATTATTGCTCACATGTACCCAGGAACGCAGGACTATGTCCCTATGGCCGTCTGCAAGTTTCTGAAGCCTCCTGATTGTTTGCGCGTATTTGTAGGATGCTGCCATATGCTCTTTCTGCTGTAGCCTCAGCACCTTAAAGATATTGGCAATTATGATATTAACCCACTGCTGAATATGTTTGGTCTTCTTCCTCTGCTCGCCCAACGCGGTAACATCCCGTAAAAATAACGCATTAAGAGTAGCATCCAGAGACTCCCGTATCTCTCTGAGTAAATGTCCCATATGGCCAAATGTAATGACCAGTGATTCAGATGAGTCTGTGATCGTATCAAGATTAAAGACCTTGGCCGCTTCCTTCTCTTTTGATCGTGTGCCATGCTTCCGATGATTTCTTAAAATGACCAGCCCGCTGAATGCCATCAGAACAACAACCCCCATCCCTCCCAGAAGATGGATCAGATAAGCAAAGCCAAACGCGACTGAGAAGGCGATCAGGGCTGTCATGAACCAGCCGCCGACAACGGTCATAACGCCTGTTACCCTGTACACGGCGGTCTCACTGCCCCACGCGCGGTCAGAAAATGATGTCCCCATAGAGACCATAAATGTTACATACGTTGTTGAGAGAGGAAGTTTCATGGATGTGGCAAATGAGATGACGATAGACGCCACCATCAGGTTCACAGAAGCCCGGAGCAGGTCAAAGGACTGCTGATCCTCCCTGGCAGCGGGAATATATTTACTATGGTCCATACGGTTATCAACAAATCTGCGGACCGGCATCGGAATAAACGTTTTTACATTATTAAAAAAGCCGTCCACAATCCTTACTATGAGACGGGAGAGTTTTGTTGATTCAAACGCCTCAATCCCTTCATGCTGCATGCCCAGACCAAGCTCCGTTGCAGAGACCGTCCTTGCCTTCCGGGAGAACCAGAGGGTCAGCACCATTATGGTTCCCGCGATCAGCAGCAGGTAAGTTTCCGACGGGACCTTATTGCTCAGCGCGTCCATTGTAATATTCAGTGGGTCTGCTGATGCCGCGGCTAATTTAAATGCGTGATAACCGGCAAGAGGCACCCCGATGAAGTTAACCAGATCATTCGCCGCAAAGGCCATGGCAAGAGCAAAAGTGCCTATGAGTATTATCGGCTTCAGAATATTTACCCGGAAAAAGGTCATCATTATCTGTAACAAGACCGCGGAGGCGATAAAGACCAGCGGCAGGATCATCGCGGCATTTGTTTTGATAGAAGCATATGTTTCGGGTGTAATAAAAGATGCCCCTTTGGCCCCTTTTATAAAAATGAAGAAGACGATAGACGAAAGCGCTACGCCTCCCCATACCGCTCCGTAACGCTTAATGGTCTTACTGTGATCAAAGGTAAATATAATACGGCTGATAAACTGGACAACAGCGCCAAGCAGAAAAGCGATAATCACTGACATCAATATCCCCATGATAATCATCATGGCCTTAGCGGTATTAATATATTCACCCAGTGAAGCCAGACTGTCACCCGCGTCAATGATCTTTATTATTGATATTGCTACCGCTGCCCCAAGCAGTTCAAAAACGATCGAAACAGTCGTAGATGTAGGCAGACCAAAACTATTGAACGTATCAAGCAGAAGGATGTCCGTCAGCATTACGGCAAGGAAGATGGTGATAAGTTCCGGCATGGTAAAGAAGTTAGGATGAAATATCCCCTTTCGGGCAACCTCCATCATTCCGCTGGAGAAGGTGACCCCGGCAATAATGCCCAGACTTGCCACGATCATAATAACGTGCCGTGTGGCTACGCGGGACCCGATGGATGAGTTGAGGAAGTTGGCGGCGTCATTGCTGACCCCTACCATAAGGTCAAAAACAGCGCAGAACATCAATATTCCAACCGCTATAACAAACATATCTAAAGTCATTATTTGCCTGTACTTAAGTCGTCTATTCGATAAAAACTTATATGCAATGATAGTGAGTTCTTCATAAAGAGGCCATTTTGACAAGGTTATTTTACGGATTGGAATGCTGAATGGCAAGGGGGGATATAACCAGCCTGCTTTATCAAACCCGGCTGTCCCGGTGAGAAGAATAATGTGATAGACTATTTAAATGACATATAAAATAGCCATGAGCGGCGCAAGCGGCTTTGTTGGATCATATCTCAGGAAGGCCATTGATGAAGAAGGCTGTGATATCGTGCCTCTCGGCAGGAATGATTTCAGTACCGGCCCGGAAGTGCTTGCTGAACAGATGCAGAATGCCGACGTGGTGGTAAACCTTGCGGGAGCTCCTGTTATAGTAAGGTGGACAAAAGAGTACAAGAAAACCATTTATGAGAGCAGAATAAATATAACAAAAAAGATAGTTGAAGCCTGCTCAGTGATGAATCCAAAGCCGAAGCTTTTAATATCAACATCCGCTGTTGGTTATTACGGCTCAGAAGGGATCAACACAGAAGATAAATACATGAAGGCAGACGACTTTATCGGCCATCTTGCGCAGGACTGGGAGGAGGAAGCGCTCAGGGCCGGTGCTATCGGAATCCGGACTGTCATATTCAGATTTGGCGTTGTACTCGGCAGAGACGGCGGGGCCCTGAAACAGATGATTACCCCTTTCAAACTTGGTATGGGCGGCACAATAGGGGACGGTTCTCAGGGGTTTTCATGGATACATATCAAGGACTTATCAAGAGCGTACATCTTTGCAATAGAAAATTCTAACTGCGAAGGCATATATAATCTGACAGCTCCCAATCCTACAACAAACAGAGGTCTTACCATAGCGCTGAGTAAGGCGCTAAAAAAATCTGCCTTTCTTCATATCCCGCAGTCTGTTTTAAAACTGCGGTATGGAGAAGGTGCAGATGCCCTGATTAATGGACAGACCGTGATCCCGGAAAGACTTCTTGAGAGCGGTTTTGACTTCCTATTCCCGGAGATAGATGAAGCGGTCAGAGACTGTATATCCTGACCGAATATTTCAGGCATACATGTATAAGTCAACAGGCTGTTGAAAAAGTCATTTTATTGTATTTAGCGCCATTCAGTCAGCTGAATAAAACCATATGGCTTCAGAATATAAAAAAGTCCTCAGCGCCCTTGACCTTGCCTTTATCCGGCCTCTCATTAAAGGTGTCTATCCTGTCCTTTATAGTGGCCTTTGCATCCGCCTCTGATAAACCCGCGTTCTGCAGGCATGTGTTGAACTCATTCGTTACCCGGGTTACCTGCATCTTGCTTACCTGGCCCAGTTCTTGAGATCCGTAAAGGGCCCTGTCAAGAATGTTCGCTTCTTTATTGCATTCATCCGGTACAGGTTGTATTGATCCGGCTGCGAACTCCTCTTGTATCATGTCACATCCTGATACAAGGGTTATTGCAAAGAAAATAAGAATGCCTGTTAAGACAAAACATCTTTTCTTCATAAGACCACCTCTCGATCATATCTGTTTCAAGAGTTTATGCTCATTTCCTGCATTAAGCGGATGGGATGATGTGATTGACTTTCAGTTAACAGGCCTCTATCAACCAAATACCGGCAAAAAATATGGCGTTATGTCCCGCAGGTCCATCTGACCTGCCCATTGAACGCCCCAAGTTCTTTTTATATAGAGCGGAACACTCTGTTGCCTGCCAGAAAAGAGATGGAGCCGCCATATTATAAACAAAAAGGGACTGCGGCCCTTCATCATTACCTCTATTAATATTATATTACCCTCTATCCTATCAAGCCATATTAAACCTTTTCCCTTTATGAGTGTCTAATTAATATATATAACAAAATTTCGTAACTACTCAGGTGCAAAGTGACAAAGGCACAAAGGCCCCCTTCTTTGTTTTCACAAAGAAAACATGAGGGCAAGGTTAACAGCAATATAAGAAAAGTTTTTATCCATTTTTTCACTTTGTGCCTTTGCCACTACCTGTCCCGTAGTCTTAGCTATACGTTGAATGTAAAGCTTGCGGGATGTGCCTTTGTGCCTACCTTAGTAGTTACACAATTTCTTTAAATACATTAAAATATACATTGCGGGTAATATATATAAACCATTTTATTAAAACATGGCATGAAGCGGACTAAAGAACTTATATATATCGGCATAATATTATTTTTTGCCATCGCGGTTTATGCAGACGGGGAACAGGTTGTTTCCTGGCAAGACTGCGTAAAATCAGCTGTCAGTAATAATCCGAGGCTGGTATCTGCCAAAGAAGAAGTCGGACAGTCCGAAGCAGATAAAAAAATTGTGCAGAGCACGGGTATGCCCCGGATAACCGCTGATCTGGCGGGCAGCACATCAGAAAGAGCCGGATCAGATGCACAAACAGAATTTTACTCCCTTGGCATATCCGGCAGACAGCTTCTCTTTGACGGGGCTAAAACATCAAAGACTGTTAAGGAATCAGAGGAAAATATTAAAGCATCTGTATATAGCTACACTGTGGTCTCTTCTGATGTGCGGTTGGATTTAAGGACCGCCTTTGTTGAGCTTATGCACACACAGGAGCTCATTCTCCTGACAGAGAATATCGCCCTGCGCAGAAGGCAGAACTTTAAGCTCGTAAATCTGAGGTATGAGGCCGGAAGAGAGCATAAAGGTTCGTTATTGACTTCTGAGGCCGATCTGGCACGTGCTGAATTTGAAGTTGCGCAGGCCAAAAGAGCTATCCCCGTGAAACAGCGGCAGCTTTATAAAGAGCTCGGCGTTGATAAGATCGGGCCCTTAAGGGTTAAAAAAGAGTTTTCAATTCAGGGAGATTACAGCGCAAGACCTGATATTGACTATATAGCTGACACCACCCCGTTCTTAAATGAACTCATGGCTAGAAAAGAGGCGGCACGTTATAACCTGCAATCAGCCAAAGCTGATTTTTATCCTAAAGTATATTTAAACGGTTCTATCGGCACAGCCTCATCAGATTTTCCGCCTGATCAGGGGGAGTGGTCAGCGGGGTTATCCTTGTCATTGCCGATATTTGAAGGGGGAAGCCGTATTGCAGAGGTCTCCGGAGCCGAATCCCGTCTCCAGAAAGCAGAGGCTGATGAGCGGAGCGGAAAGTACAGCGTGCTGGTCTCTCTGGAGAACGCCTGGAAAGACCTTCGGGATTCAATTACCAATGTTTCAGTACAAAAAAAATTCCAGGATGCCGCGGAGGAGCGTGCCAGGATTGCAAGCGCGCAATACGAATCAGGGCTTACATCATTTGATGACTGGATAATTATTGAGAACAGCCTGGTTATCGCCCGGAAGACACATTTAAGAGCGCGGGCGGATATGCTGCTTGCCGAGGCAAACTGGATACAGGCGATAGGAGGCACATTAGAGTATGACAAGGAATAAATACAGAATAATCTTTCTGCTTATCTTTCTTCTGATAGCTGTATCTTTGTTTTTTCATTATAAAGAAAACGGTCAGGTGAAGGGCATGAACGGGACAAGAACATTGCGCCCTGAAATCGGGGATATCGTATTGACGGTCTCAACAACAGGGGTGGTAGAACCTCAGAACAGGCTTGAGATCAAATCATCAATAAGCGGAAGGATTGAAGATATACGGGTTAAAGAGGGTGACGTTGTGAAGACCGGTGAGATACTGGCCTGGATGAGCTCCACCGAGAGGGCCGCGTTGATGGATGCCGCCCGTTCCCAGGAAGGGGAGGTATTAACATACTGGGAAGAGGTTTACAAAAAATCGCCCATTATATCCCCTATATACGGCGAGGTGATAGTACGGGCTGTTGAGCCCGGGCAGACTATTACA
>CAXMSH010000073.1:0-252 GCA_964195875.1 Thermodesulfovibrionia bacterium | reverse complement strand
TTGGTCTTATCAGACCGCCTGATCGTGAGCGCCCAGTTTGACGAAACAGACATCGGCAGGGTAAAAGTTGGACAGAAGGCGTTAATCATCCTTGACGCTTATCCCGACATCAAGCTTGACGGCGTTGTGGACCATATAGCATATGAGTCTGAAATAGTGAACAACGTCACGATTTATGATGTGACTGTCCTGCTGAAAAAAATACCCAAAATGCTGCGCTCCGGCATGAGCGTCTCGGTCGAAGTCATAGAG
>CAXMSH010000072.1:0-6194 GCA_964195875.1 Thermodesulfovibrionia bacterium | reverse complement strand
AAAGAAAGCTCCAGCTAAATCTCCGGGACAAAAAAAGAAGTCCTGATATTTGAATTGCTCAACTGAAACTTTAATATAAACCTATATCAACTATTAAGTCTTTAACCGGACAGAGTGATGTGATGAGATCATACATCACTGCCTGTTTTAAAAGTGACTGACTGATAATATAACTCGATAAATGAAACGCGCGTTAATACTGCCATTAATTATTCCTGCCGTAATAATCCTCCTTCTTAACTTCAGAAGCAATGACATCCAAAAAGAGACCGAGGCGGCAGACAGTCTTCATACGGTTGACAGTCTTCATACGTTTGCAGACATTATACAGCCAGGCGATACGATGGAGCAGATCTTCAACAAGCATGGACTACATATGACTGAACTCTCCCAAATAGTTCTGGGCTCAAGAGCTCAATACAACCTCTCAAGACTCTCTATTGGAAACACCTATATTTTTCAGGTAGATAACAACCAGAGCATTCAGAATATGCAGTACATCATTGACGATCTGTCGTACCTTGATGTTCAAAGGCTCTCTGAGGGTTTCCTGATAGAAAAGAAAGAAGTCAGTTATGAAAGAAGGATCGGTTCTTTAAACATATCAATAAAGAATAACCTTGTATCTTCCATGCCGGGCACTCACAGTGAATATTCCAGAATAGCTCTTAAGCTTTCCGATATTTACGCCTGGGATATAGATTTCCTGAGTGATATAAGGAACGGTGATTCAGTAAAGATAATTCTGGAAGAACTATGGGCCGGAAATGCCTTCAAGGGTTATAGAGATATCATAGCGGCAGAGATTATTAATAACGGTAAATCTCATAAGGCCTACAGGTTTGAAAACGAAGAGTTCTCAGGCTATTACGATGCGGAAGGCAAATCTTTAAGAAAGACCCTTCTCAGGTCTCCCCTGAAATTCAGCCGCATAAGCTCCTATTTCAGTAAAAGCCGTCTTCATCCTATCTTAAGAATTTACAGGCCGCATCTCGGTGTTGATTATTCAGCACCTGCCGGCACCCCTGTCTCCGCCGCCGGGGACGGCAAAGTAGTATTTGCAGGGCATAAGGGTCAATACGGGAAAATGGTGAGAATAAAACACCGGGGAGGCTTTGAGACCTTCTACGGGCACCTCTCAAGAATCCCGGGAAAGATGAAACGCGGGAGAGAAGTTTCGCAGGGCGATATAATCGGCTATGTTGGAAAAACAGGTCTCGCAACAGGCCCTCATCTTGATTACAGGATCAAACAGAACGGAATATTCGTAAATCCTCTGAAGGTAGAGTTGCCTCATGGCAAATCAATTCCCGAAACCATGATTGCAGATTTCAAAAAATTGACTCATAGTGTAAACATAATGCTTTCCTCATTACCCCGGCCTGTGCTTGCATTGTCAGGAAACAATGAAGCCACCAGGTTATGAAATGTGTTCCCCTCTGTTATAAAGCCGTTTATTCACTCCAGACTGCTTGGTTTTGACCGTATTTTACGGTAAACTAACAAAATACCCTTTTATATGTTTAAATAACTGCACATGAAAAGAAGAGCATTAGAACAATCTGTATTATTTATCAGCGTAATAAAATGGTTCGTATTAGCCTCACTTGTCGGGATCATTGTTGGTTTTTCTACAACTATCTTCCTCAAGGGGCTTGACTACAGCATAGCTTTCATCGGATTATCTCCATCCTATTTTTTTCTACTGCCGATCGCAATGCTTCTGAGCAGTCTCTTAATTAAGTATCTTGCTCCTGATGCTGAGGGACATGGAACTGAAAAAGTAATAGAGGCGGTGCATAAAAATTCAGGCAGGATAAAACCTCTTGTAGTTCCGGTAAAACTCGTCGCAACCATTATTACAATTGCGACAGGCGGTTCTGCCGGTAAAGAGGGCCCATGCGCACAGATAGGGGCCGGACTCTCATCAATTCTCTCGGATATATTCCGGTTCAATGACCAGGACAGAAGGAAACTTGTTATCTGCGGCATCAGCGCAGGGTTCGCAACAGTCTTCGGGACCCCGATAGCAGGGGCTATCTTTGGGGTTGAGGTCCTTTTCGTAGGCAGTCTGTTATACGATATTCTCCTTCCTTCATTTATTGCCGGTGTGGTGGGCTTTCAGGTGTCTTCAATGCTTGGCATCACATACTCACACCTGACTTTGGATTTTGTCCCGGAGTTCAGCAGTTATCTGTTCATTAACGTCTGTCTGAGCGGTATATTCTTTGGCCTATGCTCATTCATCTTTATTGAGCTTATGAAATATGTTGAAGGATTGAGCAACAGCATTAAAGTATGGAAACCTTACAAGGGGCTTATTGGCGGTATTGCTCTGCTAATATTAACCCTGGTATTCTCTACAAAATTCCTCGGGCTGGGACTTGATACAATTGAAGCCGCTCTTAAGGGTGAAGCATTAAACCCGTTTTATTTTATAGGAAAAATGATATTCACTTCTATAACCCTCAGTTTCGGTGGAAGCGGAGGGATAGTCACGCCTATTTTCTTTATCGGCGCTACCGCGGGAAATGCTTTTGCACATATTTTTGACCTCAACGTGATGATGTTCGCAGCTATAGGCATGGTCGCCCTGCTGGCCGGCGCCGCAAACACACCGATCTCTGCCAGCATCATGGCGGCTGAACTGTTCGGACCTGAGCTTGCGCCCTTTGCGGCGGTTGCATGTGTTATTAGCTTCATGATGACTGGACACAGAAGCGTTTATCCCAGCCAGGTCCTTGCTATTACAAAGTCTCCTTCCATACAGGTTGAGAAGGGCAAAGAGATGGATGATATGGAATCAACGCGGATAAAGCCAAGATCAAACAGCATACTGGATATAACAATAAAATTAACTGAAAAAATTAAAAAGACCTTCTCGAAAGTCAGGGAATCTGTCGGTAATACACACAGAAAGAACAATAACAATAATAAGAATAAGAAATAAATCAGCTAATGTTGGCAGCAAGTTGATAACCTCAGGATTATGAGTCAACTCCTTATATGGCCCGCCTTTATCTGTTGTACGCTGGTGATACTCTATTCAGGCTCTAAATTAACCAGATACGCTGATATCATCGCGGAGAAGACCGGTCTCGGCAGGTTGTGGATAGGCGTTATCCTTTTAGCCTTTATCACTTCCATACCGGAGCTAGTTACGGGCTTGAGTTCTGTAATAATTTTTGCAACTCCTGATATCGCGGCAGGTGACGTGCTTGGAAGCTGTGTCTTTAATATGCTGATTCTGGCGGTGCTGGATATCTTCGACAGGTCCTCACCACTTTCATCACGTGTTCACCAGAGACATACTCTTTCAGCATGTTTTGGAATCCTCCTTCTCAGTATAGTTGCCGTGAATGTCTTCTTAAGCAGTTCACATGCCATAACAATCAGCTCTTTAGGCTGGATAGGTTTATATACACCTACAATAATTTTCCTGTATATTGTCGCGATGCGATTGATCTATTACCATGAAAAAAGAACACTAGCCTCTTTTATTATAGATAAGACTGAAGAGCTGAAATATGAAAATGTTTCAACAAAAGAGCTTTATGTTAACTTCACAATAAATGCATTATTGATCGTTATTGCCGCCATTATTTTACCAGAAATCGGCAAGTTGATCGCTGAAATAACGGGGTTGGGAGAGACTTTTGTGGGTAATATATTTATCGCCTTTGCTACATCACTTCCAGAGGTAGTTGTCTCTATAGCGGCACTAAAGATAGGGGCCGGTGATATGGCGATAGGCAATCTCTTCGGGAGTAATATCTTTAACGTCGGGATTCTTGCTATAGATGATATCTTCTTTACTAAAGGCCCGATACTATCTTATATTGGGAGTAATCATATTGTTTCAGCGCTCTCAGCGATTATTATGATGACAATTGCAGTTATAGGCCTGACCTACAGGGCAAGAAAAAAGAAGCTCATTATGGCATGGGATTCTATCGGTATCACCGCAGTATTTGTCCTTAATCTAATTGCGTTATTTATGTTAAAATGAATACTTAAAGGGTTCTCCGCCCCGGCGGATTCGCTGAAGCGAAAAGGGTTCGAGTGAGAAGCAAAAAATGATAAAAGATTGAAAACAGGGTCCAAAGTTTCAATGGTTCATTTTCTACAATTCTGTAAATGCCTTGATTATTTCACTTGACTCCTTGAACCCTTTCTTTACTTTATATAAAGGAATATCGATCATGTCTTATGTTATAGCTTTTGCCGGAAAAGGCGGGACAGGCAAAACCACCCTTGCCGGGCTCACAATACGATACCTCATAGAGAACCGCGGCAAGCCTGTGCTCGCTGTTGATGCTGACAGTAATGCGTGTCTTAACGAGGCGCTGGGGGTGCATGTGCACGCGACGATAGGAGACCTGCGTGAAGAATCCCTTGAGACGATACGCTCGGGTGGAGACCGCCCCGGCGGTATGAGCGCGGAACAGCTCTTTGACTATCAGGTACAGCAATCTGTTATTGAATCCAAAGGATTTGACCTTATGGTCATGGGCAGACCGGAAGGTCCCGGGTGCTACTGCGCTGCAAACAATATAATCAGAAAATACACTGATATGCTTTCGGATAATTATAGTTATGTTGTTCTGGATAATGAAGCCGGGATGGAGCATATGAGCAGAAGGACTACCCATAAAGTTGACCTGCTTTTTATTATAAGCGACCCCACTAAGAAGGGAATTCAGACAGCAAAACGTATAGACAGCCTGATAGATGACCTTAAACTTGATATTGAAAAACGTATTCTAATAGTTAACAGGGCTTCAGATGCTGCTGTTAATAATCTTATCAAAGAGATAGATGTCCCTGTCAGTGATATCTTTATTGTTCCTCAGGATGAGTATATCTCTCAACTTGATCTTGTGGGAGAACCCGTCTTTGAGCTTTCACCGGACTCTAAAGCGGTAATTGCGTTCTATGGTATCATGGACTTACTAAATATCCCCTGATCAAAAACAACCTTCCGATATCTCTCCTGCCGGGTACCAAGTCCAGATTATAGAAAGTGAGAAACCGGCAGAGCGAATCCTCTTTTTCTTCTACTCTTCAATTATGGGGCTTGTGAAAGTTGAGAATTACCGGTTGAAAGAGAGGATATTACCCATCAAGATAAAAGTTCATTTAGATAATTCCTGTATTCTTCAGATTCTGAAGCCAGTTGTATTCCCATTCCGTTTTTACTATATACAAATCCGACATTAGTTGCTCTGACCGACCAACCTCTTACACATATTTTGCAATCATTGTCCACGTGAAGAGATACTTCTACCGGCACCCCGGGTTTAAAAGGTTTTCTTGTCCTGATAAAGATGCCTGCGGAAGACAAATTACACGCAAAGCCATTAAATTCAAGGCCATGAGAAGAAAAGGTGACAGGTAGCCGTTTTATCTTACGCTTTGTCTTACGTTTTTCTGCCATAATAAGTTTCTCCCTTCAGCAGCTTTACAAAACAAACGCAGTCAAATAAAAAACCGAGCTCACCAAAGGTCTGTCCTTCGGCAGCTCGGCTATCTTATTTATTAAGACCCGTAACTTTCCGTCACCTCCTCATGAAGGTTTTGGCTTTGTCGGGGAACAGTTATTAATCTATGTAATTATATGAATAATTATCAAATAGAGAAATAAAACCAAACTTTGTGTAAATTAATTTATCATGAAATAACTTAGATGTCAAGTAAAAAAGCAGTAATGAAACTTAATAAAGCTACTATTCATTATATTTATTTTAAAAACAAGAAGTTACAATATAGACTTATAATTTATGGTCTACGGTGGAGAGACAAATAATGAAGTAATTAATCTCAGGAAAGAAGGGGCGGTAGCGTGAACTACTAAACTATTAAAAGGGAAATCGAGGTTTTAAATTTTACAATTCACTGGTGAATAAGAGTATGCTGAATCTTCATAAAATAAGGAGCGGTATTATTGTGATTTTTTTGTAGGTTGTTTTCCCGACAAAGCCATACAGAAAGCCACGAGACCGCTCCTCATTTTACAATTATATTTTAGCATTGAATTATGAAGAAGATGTGAAAATTATCACTTTTCCAAAAATCGCTGATGATTAACGTTTGAAACATTGCATTCTGAGGCAGGATTCAAAAACAAGAGTACAGGAAGAAGTCAATCAAAAGAAGCGGTTTTCATTTTTAGTGAGTACACCTACAAAGCATGA
>CAXMSH010000071.1:0-6262 GCA_964195875.1 Thermodesulfovibrionia bacterium | reverse complement strand
AATCTTCGGCAGGGCATCGACATATGTACTCCTGAGTTTTGAGAGCGACCTGTATTCGAGTATTTCTACTGGAAGTTCGTGCTCATATGAAAGTTGTTCAAGAACGCTGACGTCGGTTGAAAAGCCGGTCTTGATCTTCTTGATAGTCCTGAGCCCCAGTTTCTCAAATAGTATTTCCTGAAGCTGTTTTGGGGAGTTGATATTAAACTCCTCTCCGGCAAAAAAGTATATCCTCTTCTCAATGCTATCGAGTTCCCTGCTTAGTTTATTTGACAGAGATTTCATTAGCGGCAGGTCTATCTTTATCCCCGCCATCTCCATATCCGCAAGGACCGCTATCAGGGGCAATTCCATATCATAAAAGAGTTCCGTCAAACCCTCCTTCTTAAGCTCCGGCTCCAGCAGATTTTTCAGGCTCAGGGTCACGGCGGCGTCCTCTCCGGAATATTTCGCGGCATCCTCAATGTTCACCTCACTGAAGTTATTCTTCCTGCCAAGGACCTCCTTGAATGCGAGTTTTTTAATGGAAAGATGGTTCATGGCCGCGTCCTCAAGACTGTGGTTAGCCCTGTTTGGGTTAAGAAGATATGAGGCAAGCATCGTGTCGAAGCCGATACCCGTCAGGTCTACTCCATCATTCTTCAATACTATCAGGTCATATTTGATGTTATGCCCTGTCTTTTTTATATTCCGGTCTTCAAGGATATGCTTAAGTTTCTTGATAACAAATTCTTTAGAAAGTTGTTGGGGTGAACCATCATATGAATGGGAGATCGGTATGTAATAGGCTTTTTCTGGTTTCAAAGAAAGTGATATACCGACAAGCTCCGCCAGCATTGGGGATTTTGAGGTTGTTTCGGTATCAATAGAAATTTCCCCTGACAGGTTATCGCCGGTATCTTTTATTGAATCCGTAAGATCCTTTAGAGTATTTCGATCAATGATAGTAACGTATTCACATGTATGAGATGGGCGGCTCTGAAGTTCTTTTGGAACAAGGTTCATCAAGGCCTTGAGTTCAAATTTAGTGAATATCTCATGCAGACGGGACCAGTCAGGTTCCCTCTCCTGGAGGTCTTTCAGTGACATCTCAACTTCGGCATCAGGGTCTATCGTCACGAGCTTAAGGCTCAACTCTATATTATCAAGATTTTCAGAGATTGATTCTCTGAGTTTCGGTCTTTTTATTGCAGAGTGATTCTTTATCAGGTTATCCAGACTGCCGAACTCTTTCAACAGTTTTACGGCGGTCTTCTCCCCTATCCCCGGGACGCCCGGTATATTGTCAGACGTATCCCCCATCAGCGCCATGACCTCCGGCAGGCGGGATGGTGCTACCCCGAACCGCTCTATAACATCCTTTTCCTCTGTTACCTTATCTTTCATGCTGTCATAGAGCCTTATCTTTGGAGTGACGGCCTGGCAGAGGTCCTTGTCGCCGGTAACGATATAAACATCAATATTCTCTTTCTCGGCCTTCTTTGCGATTACGGCAAGAAGGTCATCAGCCTCATATCCGGCCTTTTCAAAAGTACATATATTAAACGCGTCGATCACATCTTTAATTACAGGAATCTGCAGCTTCAGTTCATCAGGCATTCCAGGCCTGTGAGCCTTGTAATCTTCATAAATAGCGTGTCTCTCTGTAGGTTCCGGGGAGTCAAAGACGATGCCGAAATAGTCAGGTTTCTTATCTCTAATTATTTTAAGTATCATAGTGGTGAATCCGTGAATGGCGTTTGTGGGGAATCCGGTTGAGGTAGAAAGCCCTCTGATAGCGTAAAATGCCCTGTAAAAATATGAACTTCCGTCAATCAGGTATAAAGTTGGCATATCTTCAAAAGAATATCAAAGAATTCAGGCATAAAGCAATAAAATGTTCCAGCGAGCGTACCTGTCTGCCGGCAGACAGGTTCCCCGAGGAAAAATTTTTCTGCAGCATTATGCAGAAAGCTTAATATAACAGCTCTACTGGCTTTTGTGTGGAGAATTGCATGACATTCTTCACTGTTCGTCATTCCCCGACAAGTCGGGACAGGCCGGCTAAGCTGTCTCAATTTGTTATTCCGGCCCTGGTCGCTCGCCTCGGGGCGAAGCAACGGGCCTTCGGCGCCGCCATAGGCGGGTAAACTTGTCCGGAATCGTGTTGCCTGATGACTCCCGACAAGCGGGAGTGACAATTATTATCGTATCAGTTTATTAATACTGTCATTTCGGTTTGTCCCGGTTTATCGGGGAATGACAAATCGAACTAGCCGGCCTGTCCTGCCCGTCACGATCCATCGGGAATTCTTCGGGGATTCATCGGGGAATGACAATCCTTTTGCTAGCATCTTATTTACATATATTAATACCCACATAAATTCCATAAGAGGCAATATAACTTGACTATTCGTTATTAGGGGGTTATATTTTCTGTGTGACAAAGAGATACAGGCCTATATCACTTAAGAAAGTAAAGAGACGCAGCCTAAGGCAGAGGAAGAGCAAGGTCAGTCTTGACATCCTCGGCAAACCCTTTGCCGGCGGGAGCTTCAGGGACTTTCTCGATACCCTGCCCGGGGTACTCGCCGCAAAGGATTTCAAGGATATAGTCGGTGCGATAGTTAAGGCAAGAGCCAATGGAAGACCTGTAGTGCTTGGTATGGGTGCTCACCCATTGAAGGTGGGACTTTCTCCTCTTATCATTGACCTCATGAAGAATGGTGTGATTACCGCTGTTGCCATGAACGGTGCCTGCATTGTCCATGATTTTGAACTCAGCCTTATAGGGAGGACTTCGGAAGATGTAGATGAAGAACTCTGCAGGGGTACCTTTGGGATGGCAAGGGAGACAGGTTTGGATTTGAACCGTGCCATTAATAAAGGGGTTAAAGATGGGCATGGCATAGGAAGGTCGGTGGGTGATTATATAAGCAGGGGCAGGGCATCATACAGGGGTTTAAGCGTTCTTGCCGCTGCATCGGAACTTGGGATCCCGGCGACTGTTCATGTAGCGCTTGGTACGGACATCATACATATGCATCCGGAAACAGACGGTGCTTCTATAGGTGAGGGGAGCATGAGGGACTTCAGGCTCTTTATTTCGGTGGTATCCGATCTTAAGGGGGGTGTATATATAAACATGGGTTCAGCCGTTATAATGCCGGAAGTATTTCTTAAGGCTGTTGCTGTTGCAAGGAACCTTAAGCACGAGGTGAAGGACTTTACAACCGTAAACCTGGACTTTAACCAGCATTACAGGGTTCGTGAAAATGTTCTGAGGAGGCCGATTCTATCCGGAGGTTCTTCTTACTCCATTACCGGTCACCATGAGTTGACCTTTCCGCTGTTGGCTGCTGCGGTTATGGAGGAGATTGCCGGCGTATGAGTCCCGTTGTTGATGAGGAACTATGTATTGGCTGTGGAAACTGTGTTGAGATATGCCCGGCTGTTTTTCAGCTCAAAGACGAAAAATCCCTGGTTATTGATCCGGAGGCGTGTGAATTTACAGGATGTTGTGAAGCTGCCGCGGAAAATTGTCCGGTTGAGGCGATAACCATTGAAGAAGATGACTGAGTCCCGGCCCGCATATTCCGTCCTGAATTATCTCTATAAGCTTTTGAATCAGATATAATAAAATAAAAGTAATCCCTCAGTTATGGATGGTGACTGTCTGTCATTCCGGCTTGCCTGCCCGCCGTTTTTGTGGAGGGTCCGGAATCGTTTTAAAAGAATGATTCCCGACGCGCAGAGCCTGTCCCGGCTTGACCGGGGCTTGCGGGAATGACAACTCAACATTTTCGGACCCGTAACTGATTACTATTCTTGTCCAGCAGGCTCAAATCCTTTTTAACATAAATTATCAGTCATGAGAAAATTTATTATAAGGTCTTTCATCCTGGCCGTGATCCTGGCATTCGGTATCGTTGCCGGTGGCTTCATCGCCCTTCTGAAGGGAACTCCTGATTTAGAAGAGATCAGGGGTTATGTTCCGTCTAAAGGGACGATGGTTTATGCGGATGATGATTCATTCATCGGTGAGTTTAAGATAGATAAGGGCGAATATGTATCTTTAAGTACTGTCCCTGAACACCTGATAAAGGCTATAGTTGCCGTTGAGGACGCGAGGTTCTGGTTCCACAAGGGGCTCGACTATATAGCTATCCTCAGGGCTGTCTCAAAGGATATTGCTGCCGGCAGGATCAAAGAGGGGGGCAGCACTATAACCCAGCAGCTTGCAAAGGTGGTCTTTCTTACTCCCGACAGGACTTTTGTCAGAAAGCTGAAGGAGGCTATGCTGGCTTTCAGACTTGAAAAAAACATGACCAAGGAGGAGATACTTGAACTGTATATCAACAAGATCTATTTCGGGCATGGCGCGTATGGCATAGGTATGGCGTCGAAGGCATATTTCGGCAAACCTGTGTCGGATATTAACCTTGCTGAAGCAGCCCTGCTATGCGGGCTCGTCAAGGCGCCCAGCAGGTACTCCCCTTACAGGGATCTGGAGAAGGCCAAGATGAGGCAGAATATTGTTCTTTCCCGTATGTTCAAGGAGGGGTATATCAGCGAGAATCAGATGAAGGAGTCATTAGAAGAGCCGCTCTATCTCTCAAGCCTGCGTTACGATCGTGAGACTCCAAACTATTTTCTTGAATATGTTAGGAAATATCTTGAGGACGAATACGGAGAGGAGATGACATATAACGGCGGGTTCAAGGTATACACCACTCTCGACAGGAAGACTCAGGGAGCCGCTGAGCAGGCCCTGAGGGAAGGCCTGAGGAGGCTGGACAAGAGACAGGGATTCAGGGGAAAGCTGGGAAACAGGGATATTGACGTAGAGAAGGAGTTGGAGGAATCTTCAGGTTCCGGGAAAGTGACGATGAAGCCGGGGGACCTCATGACCGCGACAGTTCTCAGTGTTTCCGCTTCTTCCGCTGTTGTAAAGACCAGGGGTGTTACCGGGAAGATCCTGCTCTCAGACGCAAAATGGGCAGGTAAGATTACTGACTCAAAAGGGAATCCTGTCAAGAAGTTTACGAAGCTCAGGCTTACTGACATACTGAAGCCGGGTGACACCATCCATGTAAGAGTAAAAGATATAAAGGGTGATACTCCTTTGTTTGCCCTTGATCAGGAGCCGCTTGTTCAGGGCGCGGTTGTTGCCATTGAATCTTCTACCGGGTATCTAAGGGCAATAGTTGGCGGTTATGATTTCAGCAGGAGCGAATTCAACAGGGCTGTCTTTGCCAGGAGACAGGCAGGTTCGGTATTCAAACCATTCATCTATGCCGCCGCAATGGAAAACGGCTACACACCGGCAAGCATCATAGTGGATGAGCCCGTGATTTATCCTGACGAAGAGTTGGGGGACTGGGAACCGGATAATTATGATAAGAAGTACCACGGTGCAACAAGGCTGAGAGAGGCCCTTACGTATTCACGAAACATAGTGACGGTAAAACTCCTTAAAGATGTAGGGGTGGGTAACGTAATAAAGTTTGCCCGCTCTCTCGGTATAAGCGGACCTTTTCCCAATAATCTTACGCTGGCATTGGGCAGTCTGAGCGTCACCCCGCTTGAGATAACGTCTGCCTTTTCCGTGTTTGCAAGGGAGGGGGTCAGGATGACTCCCATAGGTGTCAAATATATAATTGATTCTGAAGGTAACATAATTGAGAATAATGAGCCTGAAGGCAGGAGGGTGATAAATCCTCAAACGGCGTTCCTTGCCACATCCATGCTTGAGGATGTTGTAAAGAAAGGAACCGGCCGGCGCGCAAAGGCTATCAAGGGGTCTGTGGCCGGAAAGACCGGGACAACAAATGAGTACAGGGACGCGTGGTTTGTAGGTTATACCGGCGAACTGGTTGCCGGGGTGTGGGTAGGTTTCGATAATATGCTGACACTTGGCGAAGAGGAGACCGGCTCAAAGGTGGCGGCGCCAATTTGGGTCTCCTTTATGGATAAAGCACTCTCTTCCTCGTACCCTTTCAGGGATGAGTCGTTACAATTTAATATACCTGACGGTATTGTTACTGCGGTTATAGACCCCCTGACAGGACTTCTTGCTACCAATGAGACCGAAAAAATGGTAGAATTCTTCATGGAGGGGAGCGTCCCGGTTGAGTACTCAACAGAGTCATTCAGAAAAATGGTAGAGAGACAGAAGAAAGAGCTTAACAGGATAGTTAAGCCAAAAGAGGATGAAGAATAGATCATTACTACTCTTTCCTTTGTTCTGTCATTCCCGCTTGTCGGGAATCATCAGGCAGCA
>CAXMSH010000070.1:0-6268 GCA_964195875.1 Thermodesulfovibrionia bacterium | reverse complement strand
ATCAGCTTGGCCCTTGAGAGTATCTCCGTATCAAGCTTCTGAAGCCTTATGAGCTGCTGAACCGTTTCCTTCAAGTACTTCCCCCTTTCAAAACCAAGACCGCATTAGAAAAATGGTGGGCCCACCAGGGCTCGAACCTGGGACCAACCGGTTATGAGCCGGTGGCTCTTCCAACTGAGCTATGGGCCCTACAGAAAAGATAATCATCCCAGTTGTATATGATAATACAGTTACAAAAGTAACGCAAGTAAGTTGATAAAATCCGACATTCAGATACTCATTCGATCCGGCTCATACAGGGATTAACCCGGAAAAACTGAGTGAAAAGACTGTTGAAGTTTTTTAGTTTATTGGACATAATAGCAAAGTGATATCCACCTTCCAGAGAGTACGTTCAGAACTTAAGAGAGGTCTTGCACGCTGTAAATGCGACAGGTGCGGATGTATGCGGGGCACTCTTGAAGGACTAAAGGTCTCACTTCCTGCTCTCAGAAACAGAGAGGCAAAAGAGCTTCTCAGGGATGTTAAAAAATTTTACAAGGAGCTTCTTCCCCTTGAATATTCCTGCTTCGGATGCAAGCTCTGCATACCTGCCGAGGCGATGACCTTACTTACAAAGGAGATCCCCTCTCTGGCCTCTTCTACTCTACTGAGCTGTGATTTTGAGGTTGCAGATGACTGGCCGGTAATAGATGGCGATTATACTGTTCTAAACAGATCTGCTCCGGTTGCAGTAACAACGCTTGCTGACCTTCAGCTTGAGGAAAAAATATCAAAACTCAAACCTGAAGGCCTCAATATAGTCGGCAAGACCGAGACTGAGAATATAGGGATTGACAAGCTTGTGAAGAATATAATTACAAACCCCTCTATCCGCTACCTGATTCTTGCCGGGAAGGAGGCTCCCGGACACAGGAGCGGTTTGACAATCATGGCACTGTGGAGTAACGGGGTTGACAGTAACATGCGGGTCATCGGCTCTCCCGGAAGGAGGCCTGTGCTCAAGAATCTGAAACGCTCTGATGTTCGGGCATTCCAAAGCCAGATAGAGATAGAGGACCTGAAAGGCTCCGCAAATGTAAGGAAAATCATATCAAAGATAAAATCCCTGGCCAGGAAGGCGGAATCACTCTCAGCCACATCCGGCTGCGGCTGCAGCGACGGGGTATGTCACCCGGAGCAGGCAAAACCTGTCTTGATGCCTTTAACTTTCGGTTCACCTGACAGCATAAAGAAAAAGAACAACCAGCCGCTAAAAATCAAGGCAGAAAGACCAAAATCAATAAAGATGGACAGGTCCGGATACTTCGTGATAATGCCTTCCAGAAAGAAAAAGGCCATTCTGGTTGAACACTACTCCTATGACAATAAACTTCTGAGAACCATCGAGGGCCGCAACAGCCGGGATATATATTTCACAATAATAAATAATAAATGGGTCTCGGAACTCAGCCACGCTGCTTATCTCGGAAAAGAGCTGACAAGGGCGGAACTTTCTATAAAAAATGCCCATAAATATATTCAGGACGGTGCCTGATGGGTAGAGTTATAGCGATAACCAACCAGAAAGGCGGTGTGGGCAAGACCACGACCGCGATAAATACGACGGCGTCACTCGCTGCCGCCCAGAAACGCGTCCTGGTGATCGATAACGACCCCCAGGGCAACACTACCAGCGGCCTTGGAATTGACAGAGACAGCGTTAATGGAAATCTTTACGATCTCTATACAGAGTCAAAAAATATCAGTGAGGTCACTCAGGATACCATCTTTGATCATCTCAAGGTAATCCCTTCAAGCATTGACCTTATCGGCGCAGAGCTTGAACTCTCCTCAAGAGAAGGCAGGGAAAAGATACTTAAAAACGCGATTATGCCGGTTAAGGATCAGTACGATTATATCTTTATAGATTGCCCCCCTTCACTAAGCCTCCTGACACTTAACGCCCTTGTTGCCGCAGACAGCATGATAATCCCGATGCAGTGTGAATACTACGCCCTTGAAGGAATAAGCTCTTTGTTGAGGACCCTGGATCTTATTCGGAATTCATATAACCCGCACCTTAAGATTGAGGGTATACTTCTTACCATGTTTGACGGCAGAAACTCTCTTTCCAACCAGGTCTCCGACGAACTGAAAAAACATTTTGGTGACAAGGTATACAGGACAATTATCCCGAGAAACGTGACCCTTGCCGAAGCTCCAAGTCACGGAAAGCCTGTAATACTTTATGATATACGCTCAAAAGGCGCAATGAGCTACCTGGAACTTGCAAAGGAGATTATAAAAAATGAAAACGGCTCTGGGTAAGGGACTCTCGGCACTAATTCCTGAAAAAGAGAAAACTTCAGATATCCAGGAACTTGATATAGACAGGATAGTTCCAAATGAATTTCAGCCAAGAAGGGTCTTCAGGGACAAGGCCCTGCAGGAACTTGTAGCATCCATAAAGGAGAACGGTATCATTCAGCCTGTTATCGTAAGGAAGACCGCTAACAATCTGTTTCAGCTTATAGCAGGTGAAAGAAGGTGGAGGGCCGCCAGGATGGCCGGGCTCGGCAGTCTTCCTTCAATAGTAAAGGAAGCCACCCCGGCAAAGGCGCTCGAGATAGCGCTGATAGAGAATATACAGAGAGAAGACCTTAACCCCATAGAGACCGCCGACGCATTCCAGAGGTTGATCAGCGACTTCAACCTTACGCATGAGGACATCTCAAAAAAGGTGGGCAAGGACAGGGCTACTATCACCAACTATCTGAGGATACTCAAACTGCCCTCTGAAATCAGGAAATGGATAGCTGAAGGATCACTCAGCATAGGACATGCCAAGGCCCTGCTCCAGATTGAAGACCCTTACCTGCAGATTGAGACCGCCCGCAAGCTAATCCACAGCGGGTTAAGTGTAAGAGAGGCCGAAGCGCTAAGCAGGAAGGCCCCTTCATCCCGTTCTTCGGGCCCAGGTTCTCCTGCCCGCAAGGACCCTCAGATCGCTTCGCTTGAAGAGAAACTGATGCACAGCCTTGGAACAAAAGTCAGGTTGATACATAAGGGGAAGAAGGGCGGAAAGTTAGAGATATCGTATTTCTCCCTTGAAGAGCTGGACAGACTGCTGGAAATTCTCGCTCCCTGAATATTTTTTCAACACCCCACTTCTCAACAGCAATTATGCTAATTATACAAATAAGGCTGTCCCGACGCATCGGGACAGCCTTACAAATTCAATAATGAATCAGGAATTCCGGTCTTATTTCTTCAGCAACCCGTCAATCGTCCTCTTGAAGTCATCAAAAGACCTGCCCCGCTGAAGTTTGCCGTTAATAAAGAGAGTAGGTGTGCCCCTTACTCCCACTTTTGCGGCTATCTGCATATCCTGCTGAATCTGACCTTCGTATTTGTTACTGCCATAGTCTGCGGCAAATTTATTAGAGTCTAATCCGAGCAGTGATGCAAACTCCGCGAAACTTTCTTCAGTAAGCTTATTAAACTTTTCAAAGATCTTATCGTGCATCTCCCAGTATTTACCCTGTTCTCCTGCGGCAAGAGAGGCCTTTGCGGCGTTCATCGCCTGTTTATGGAATGATAGTGGGAAATTTTTAAAGACAAGCTTCACTTTGCCGGGATAAGCATCCAGCACCTCTCTGAGCGTAGGCTGAAGTTTTGAGCAATAGGGACACTGGAAATCAGAAAACTCGTAAATGGTTACAGTCGCCTTAACGTCTCCCTTTACAGGAGAGTTCCCTATGGGAATCTCATGTACCTTGTTAACGTCAACAGAGGGCTTCCCCGGCTTGACACCCGCCAGTAATTTTTCCTGGTTGCCTTCAATAGTGGTCAGCTTGGCAAGGATCTCTTTCTGGTTCTTTTCAATCTCCCCAAGTTTCTTGTCAGTTGTACAGCCCACCGCGAAAAGAAAGGGTATCAACAATACAATCAAAAACTTATATCTCTCCATTAAATCCTCCTTTAAAGTTTGTTGAATAACTTAATTTATTTCATTCGACAGGCAATATTATATCATACATGCGAAATTTCCATGAAGCTGTTATGGAACTCAGTAGTATCTCCACCAGGGGTCATAAAACATGATGGGGTAGTCCCAAAAGGGATAAAACGGAGGTGCGATATAGTAGTCCCTCCTCTCCTCCCAAAGATAGATATCCTTTATCTCAAAGAGTGGATACGTATACTCCATCTCGTCTATCCTGCCGGAACGCGTCCCCTTAAACTCTCCGGCAACAGTTATCTCCCTCTCCTTAAGGAAGATCAATGGATCCAGAAGGCCCTTCTCCTTTGGATACAGAGCAAGGAACCTGCCGTCTGAAACGCCGGTATCCTTCAGATAACCGAGGGAATTAACAGGCACAAATATAGCCTCAACAAGGGAGCCATCCGCGGTAACCTTTGTATCTACGATTACCCCACCCAGGATGAAGAGCTCCCCGCTGAAGCGAGCCTGGTCCTCTATTATTAGTGATGGGGGTATATTGTAAATTCCACTGCTCATGAAGTCTCGATTTAAAACAGGGGCACAGGATGAGAGCATCAGAAAGGGAAGGGTGATAAGGAGTAACCTTTTCATATCATATGTTACCTTATTCACTGAAAATAGTTAAGCGGCCGGGAGTTTTTTGAATTTCAATAAATGGGTGATTAAGGCTCTACCGGTTTTTATGTGGAGAATCACATAACATTCTCCACTGTTCGTCATTCCGGCTTGCCTGCCCGCCGTTTTTTTGGAGGGTCCGGAATCGTTCCCCTGTCTTTAAGAAAAATTCCCGACAAGCGGGACAGGTAAATCGGAGAACAACAGGCCTCAGCAGTCTAGTATGGCCTTTTCTCCGATGGTCTCCTTTCCGGCACGTAAGCGTGAGGTATCTTCCCCTGATTCCACCGGCTGGATACATAGAGGCTGCAGTAGCAGCTGTCATATTCTTCAACATCTTCGGCACGGTACGCACAGGGACAGATGATGTCCGCATCCCTGCTGATATCGTCTGAAGCAAGCCTGCATGGACATGCCATATAGCCATAGCGTTCCCTGTTTAAGATCAGGCTCCCCAGGAGTTCAAATACCAGTTCTTTATCCTTATTGAAAAAATAACCCCGGGGTTCCTGTGATTCCCTTAATATCTCATAAAGCTGATTAATATCCATCAGAGCCCAAGCGCCTCGTTAATCTCTTTCTCTTTAAACCCTACAATCACTTTATCGCCGATTACAATTGTTGGAAAGGTGCAATCCCTGTTAAGTTTCTTAACTTCTTCAAGGATTATCTCCCTTTCTTCACCGTTCAGCATGTCTAAATCATCAAATTCGTATTTGACAGAACATGTATCAAGAAACTTCTTTGTCGCCTTGCAGTGACTGCAGGTACTAAGAGTATATAGTTTAACAGGTGGCTGCATTTTTCACTTCTCCTTTCTGCCGCTAAGTCTCTTTAATAGAGATTATCAAAAACTGCCGATGTCGGCAATTCATATTCAGTCGATACCTATGATTTACAGTTATTCAATATACTCGAGTTCCCTGCAATATAACAATCCTGACATTAATGTAGTATAATCTGATTATATAATATTATCCGGTTTGATATATGAAAGAAAAGATAGAAGCGGAATTGAGGACCTGCCTCGGCAAAATAGACGAATTAAGGGAAGACCTGAAACGCCTTGAAGGTGAGGACCCCAAAGACAAATACAACATAACAGTTACGCACGACAGGCTCGCCTACTGGGAAGGAAAATCTGAAGGATTGAGCTTTGCGCTTGAGCATATGGGAGAGAAATAGAATACCTTCAAGTCAAATGTTTTGGTGTTTTGATTACGCATCAATTATAACCTGTGTATTGCACAGTTTTTCCCATCTCCCGCGCTAATGATAATATGGCAATTTAGGATATACATGCCGTGATTAGCACACAACTCATAATAAGCCTTCTCCTTATTCTTGTAGCGGCATGGATTAGCGGCACTCTTTTTGTCCGGATAGGACTGCCTTTCGTACTCGGAGAACTTGTTGCAGGAATGCTTATAGGCCCGCCTGTTCTTGGCCTTATTGGTCCCTCACCCTCAATAGAACTGCTTGCCGAACTCGGGATCTTCTTTGTCATGTTCCATACAGGCATGGAGATGGACCCAAAAGAGCTTCTCGAACACATATGGCCGTCCCTCGCTGTGGCCTTTGGCGGCTTTGTCCTTCCATTTATTCTCGGATATTTTACAACCAGGGCATTCGGCGGAACGTTATATCAATCATTATTTGTCGGTA
>CAXMSH010000069.1:0-6344 GCA_964195875.1 Thermodesulfovibrionia bacterium | reverse complement strand
CAGCACGTGTCGAGGAACGCTGCCGGGAGTTGCGTTGTGGTACGGCAGATTCCCTCGATGACGCACAACGTGCGTTTGCTAATCGATCACTACGCGTCAGTCGCAATGCCGAACGGGGAACGATGACCATTACCGTTGAACTTCCCATCTTCGTTGAGCTGACGATTACAAAGACCGACCCTGGATTTAAAGGTGATACAGCAAGCGGGGGAAGTAAACCCGCGCTTCTTGAGTCTGGAACAACTGTAAAGGTACCCTTTCATCTTGGTGAAGGTGATGTAATCAAGGTGGATACAAGAACATCTGAATACATAGAAAGGGTTAAATAATGGAACTCGACGAAATAAAAAATCTTATCGAACTCCTTAAGGATACCGACATAACCGAGATACAGGTCGAGAGAGAAGGGGCGAAGCTCAAGATAAAGAGAGAGAAATTCCTCTCTTCATTTGAAGTCTCCCCGCCTGGAACCCATGCTTCTTCTGCCGAGCCCTTGGTGGCAAAGGAAGAAAAACGCGACGCTAGTCTCATAACAATCTCTTCTCCCATCGTCGGTATGTTCTTCAGGTCATCCTCCCCTGATTCCGAGCCTTTTGTAGAGGTGGGGAGTAATGTAAAAAAGGGGCAGGTGCTCTGCATCGTAGAGGCGATGAAGCTAATGAACGAAATCGATACAGATACGGACGGCGTTGTTATGGATATTCTGGTTGAGAACGGCCATCCGGTTGAATACGGAGAGCCCCTTTTCCTTATTAAGCCCACGTCATGAAACTCTTCAAAAAGATCCTTATAGCCAACAGAGGCGAAATTGCTGTCAGGATCATCAGGGCCTGTCACGAACTGGGCATTAAAACAGCTGTCGTATATTCTGAACCGGAGCGTGAATCACTACATGTAAAGCTTGCCGATGAGGCCATATGTATAGGGCCTGCCCAGTCTTCGCAGAGTTATTTAAACATACCTGCAATAATCAGCGCTGCCGAGATAACAGATTCCGAAGCGATCCATCCGGGTTATGGGTTCCTTGCCGAAAACCCTCATTTTGTAGAATCCTGCACCGCGTCTAGAATAACTTTTATAGGCCCTTCATCTGAAAATATTCGTATCGGCGGCAACAAGGCAAAGGCCAGGCAGATGATGAAGAGAAGAGGGGTACCAGTAATTCCAGGAAGTAATACCCCTATTAAAGATGATCAGGAGGCGCTTAAGATATCAGGTGATATAGGTTACCCGGTAATCCTCAAGGCATCCTCCGGCGGAGGCGGTAAGGGTATGCGTATTGTTCAGGATGAAAAAGATCTTGTAAGGCTTTTCCACATTGCACAGAAAGAATCCCTCGCTGCTTTTGGTGACGGAGACCTTTATGTTGAGAAGTATATGTCGGATATAAGACATATCGAAGTCCAGATATTTTCGGACGGCAAAGGTAAATGTATACATCTTGGGGAGAGGGAGTGCTCGATCCAGAGAAGACATCAGAAACTTATCGAAGAGGCGCCATATGTGTTTTCTAATGCCAGGTTCAGGAAGAAGATCGGAGATCTTGCAATAAAGGCAGCTAAAGCGATCAAATACAGGAACGTGGGTACGGTTGAATTCATACTTGATAAAGATAGCAATATTTACTTTATGGAGATTAACACAAGGGTACAGGTAGAGCATCCTGTAACAGAGATGATCACTGATATCGATATCGTAAAGGAACAGATAAAACTCGCTGCAGGTTTCCCGCTTGACCTGAAACAGAGTGACATAAAATTTTCAGGACATAGCATAGAATGCAGGATAAACGCCGAAAGCCCTGATAACTTTATCCCTTCCCCGGGCACGATAACAAACTTTATCCCCCCGGGAGGCCTGGGCGTAAGGGTAGATACCGCCGCGTATTCGGGATGGGTTGTGCCGTCATTTTATGATTCACTGATAGCAAAACTGATCGTTCATGGAAAGGACAGAGAAGAAGCTATTTTAAGGATGCGGAGATCATTGCAGGAATTTATAGTTGAAGGGATCAAGACAACTATTCCTTTCCATCTCGGTATTATTAATGATCCTGATTTTATCTCAGGAAATATCAACACACAATTCCTGGATAAGAAAAAACAACCTCTAATTTAGACGTATATTCCCGAAATCAATTCAGTAATTTATTTTCTTTAGAGGTTGAAGACTGATCTTGAAAAGGGTATTTACAGGGAAGGGCCGTTTATACCTCATAACAGACAGGAAGATTTCAGGACTTTCACATTTATCTATCGTCAAACAGGCTATATCCGCCGGCATAGGCATAGTTCAGCTAAGAGAGAAAGACCTGCCAAAAAAAGAAATATTCCGTGAGGCGGCTGCTATAAGGACGCTTACCCGAAAGAGCAGAGTAAAATTCATCATTAATGATCATGTTGATATCGCTCTGGCAACCGGCGCTGACGGAGTTCACCTTGGTCAGGATGACCTTCCAATTTACGATGCCAGAAAGATACTCGGCAGAAAAAAAATAATCGGCATCTCAACACGTACCCTGAAGCAGGCAATAGATGCCGAATCCTCGGGTGCTGACTATATCGGCTTCGGACCTGTTTATTTGACTTCAACAAAGACGACAGTTCGGCCAAAGGGGCTTAAAGCCCTAAGAGATATAAGACGACATATTAAAATACCGGTTGTTGCGATTGGTGGCATTAAATTAGATGATGTCCCTGAAATTCTGGGGGCCGGGGCGGATGCATTTGCGGTTGCCTCAGGTGTCCTTAGTGGAGATATCAGGATAAATATTATGAGATACTTCTCGGTTCAGGGCATGTAATATGACAGGCAGGCTGATAATAATACTTTCGTTACTGCTATTAGGGTTCTCCGGGACTCCTGATGAGAAGAGAATTACTGTTTCTGATGATACGTTTAAGGTTATGAGAGACAGAATGGTGATGGAACAGCTCGTGTCAAGAGGCATCAGGGATAAAAAAGTTCTGGAGGTTATGGGAAATATACCGAGACATCTATTTGTTGATGAATCATTAAGCGGCAAGGCATACGCGGACCATCCCCTTCCAATAGGCGAAGGACAAACTATTTCACAACCATATGTTGTAGCGCTTATGTCAGAAGCATTGGACCTTAAACCGTCCGACAGGGTTTTAGAGATTGGTACAGGTTCCGGTTATCAGGCCGCTGTTCTTGCCGAGATTGTAAAGGAGGTTTATACGATAGAGATAAAGAAGAAACTCTCTGAAGAAGCCGGCAAACGCCTTAATAATCTTGGATACGGTAATATTAAAATAAGGTATGCAGACGGATATTTTGGCTGGGAGATATACGCGCCATTTGATGCCATAATTATCACCGCTTCCGCAAATCATATTCCGCCGCCATTGATAAGGCAATTGAAAGACGGGGGCAGGTTGATTATACCGCTGGGGAGCACCCTTTATTACCAGACCCTTACACTGTTAACAAAAAACAGGGGCAGTCTTGACGTTAGACAGATGGATAATGTTGCCTTTGTTCCAATGACCGGTGAGGCAAGAAAGTAAGAGAGATAAACGCTGAAAAGTATGCCAGAGAGCCGAACCAGAGAACAGCTCTGAAACCCAGTTCCAAAGCCACCATTACACTTATTACAGGCGCGATAACCGATAAACACGCGTTAACCGCCCAAGCCAGTGGAATCAGTCCAGCATGATTCTTCCCAAGAATCTTTATACCCATGGGGAAGGGGATGCCCATAAAGAATCCGACAGGGAAGAGCGAAATGCATATCAATAATATTTTTGATAGAAGCGAAAAAGGTGAAATCATATCCATCAGTATCGGATATACAAAACTATATAATAATACAATGCATGCTATAACAATTAGTGTATAGTTTGAACGAAGCAGTCTGAATCTCCCGCTAAGTATGCTTCCGGTACCTGAAGAGATTAGTATCACAGCAAGCACCACTGCAACTGAATAGACCGGGGACCCAAGTGCAAGTATGATCTTCTGTATCAGAGTTATCTCAACGAACATGAAGCCGGCCCCGAGCATGGCAAAGTATACAAGGGTGCTTATTATAATTAAAGGTTCGGTACTGGTACGTTCTTTCACTTTCTTTAAGTAAAAGAATACCGGCACCAGGATCATAATCAGACTCAATAAAAGTGCTATAACAAGAATCACCGGCAAAATATACCCCTCTTCTATGAAAAACAGCCACTTCCTACCCATAACTTCATATATTGCTTTAATATTCTCTGATTTCATATAGTAATTAAAGAACGGGTTTTCATCACGAACCGGAGAAATATCAAAGAGATAATCAGTTATAAAGGATGATCTTTTATCCGGATCCAGAATATCCTTAAAACCTTTAAAATATTCATTAATTTCTGACCTTATGTATATATTTGATTCATCTTCTTTTATGCCGGGATAATATACAAGATCAAACCCGTTTATTCGGGAGAATTCCTTAAGCTTCATTATCTCACTACGCGAAAAGACGGTATTTTTTGAGAGGATAGTCATACTGCCCCAGCTCCTGATAGCAATTATCCTGTAAGAGATACTTTTAACACCTGATTCTTCAAGTGCTTCAACTATTGTTGCCAGCAGCCTGAACTCCCTTCTTGGAGGCGGAACAATATACAGACTTACGCTTAATATGCCGTCTCTGCCAAGGGCATTCAGATATTCTTTGAATGCCTCTACGGTAAACCTGTAGTCCTCTGAAACCCCGAAGATACCGGTCACAGAGGTGCCGGATACCGGCAGGTCGATGATATCAAATGGACGGCCCTTTAAGCCTTTCAGCCAGGTTCGTCCATGCCCTGTAAATGAATTATGCTTAAAAATATCCCCTGAAAATTCTCCCAGATCTTCCCTTATAGCCTTGACAATCAATGGATTGCTTTCAACCTTAAAGACCTCATCAGCACCGAAACGCCTTGCCATGAGAACCTGAAGACCCCCCTTTGGTTCAAGCACAAGAACTCTACTGCTTTTGCCGATATTATATGCAAGCGACGAGGGCATATACTCCAGAAATTCCAAACTATCTCTGTGCCCGATTTCTGTAACAGCGTTTATCTCTCCTCCATCTACTGAAACGCCTATCTGAGCTGGAAGGGGGTCAAGGAAATTAAGACTTAACCCGGGAGCAAACCTTACAGAAGGGCTCTTAAGGGTATCAACTCTGGCATGAGAGCTATAATAGGTTTTAATGTGTTCCGCGCCGGGGTATTGCATTGCAAGAGGCATGGGCTTATACGGAGAGATTCTTACATTCATAAAATTGGGATTTATGATTAAAAGCAATGCGTTCACTAAAATAAGAACGGTAAGAAGAAGCCTTGACCTGCCGCTGCCTGATAGAAAGGCAGCCAAGAGACATATGGTGGAGGAAATAAGCACAGTGTGATCAGGGCCTGAGATGTTCAATAACGCGATAACTGATATTGAACCGGCACCGGCACCGATCAGGTCAGAACAGTAGATACGCTCCGAATCACCGCTATGGGCCAAAAAGGCAGAGGCGATCAGCATGCCGGAGAAGAAGAAGGGGATGCTCAGTACTACAATGTATAATCCAAAATAAAATATCTGTGCCTTGTCCCATGAAAGTTTTACAGGGTCAAACGGTATGAGGTTTGAAATTATATAGCTGAGTACTATGGAAATCCCGGCACAAAGGGCATAGTTAGACAGATTGGTATCGGAAAACTTCCCTGCCTCTAATTTCTTTTGGGAATGAAGAGATAGAACTGTCCCGGCAGAGCCGATTCCAAGCATGGCTATACTTATCACCATAAATGCGAAATGGTAGGATAAATATATTGAGAAGAGTCTTGTAATGGAGAGTTGAAAGATAAGCGCGGCGGAAGAGATCAGAAATATTGTAGAGTAAATTCTCTTCATTTACTCAATTATATCACTGATATTCAGAAAGCATACCACAGGTTAGTAATAAGGGTAGTCATTCCGGCCCTGGTCACCTTTGGCGCCGCCATAGGCGGGTAAACTTGTCCGGAATCTTTCTTAAAGACAGGGAAACGATTCCGGACAAGCCGGAATGACAGATACAGGAATAGAACATTGACCCCTAAGCATAGCTTCGTGGAATTATTTCATCTTATTAAACGCGCTTTTTGGCGAGTCACAAACAGGGCATTTCCAGTCGTCTGGAAGCTGATCAAAAGGGGTGCCTTCCTTTTCCTCGTCATATTCGTAACCGCATACTGAACATTTCCACATATTAATCCTCCATAATACCGTTAAAATTTTGAGTGGTATTCCCTGACCTTTACGGCAAAAGCTCTTCCATATTCATAGCAACTCTTCTCGTCCTCAGAATCAGGGTTATAAAG
>CAXMSH010000068.1:0-6405 GCA_964195875.1 Thermodesulfovibrionia bacterium | reverse complement strand
TTATTCCAATGAAGCTAACGCAACAACTCAAGGGAATACTTCCGGAGGCAACGGGGGTGGAGGCTGCTCAATTGCTGCCGGTTCCGACACAAGGCCTGTTGATATCATAATTATGCTTATATATGTTGCTGCTATCCTGACAGCGTTAAGAGGCGGAAATAATAGCCCGCCATAATATCTGAAGCATTTTCGGACATATCCCTTCGATTATATATCCCTGCAACAAGTTACAGGAGATCTTGTTCTCCTCTGCGGAGAGAATACTGTACATAACCGAGTTGCTAATAAACCGTTCAATTTAAGTTATAGTAAATATTATGGGCAAAAACGATTACGATGTTGTTGTTATAGGGGCAGGACATGCCGGTTGCGAGGCCGCACTTGCCTGCGCTAGAATGGGCATGGTTACAGCCGTCTTCACAATGGATCTTGAGACGATCGGGCATATGTCATGCAACCCCGCCATAGGCGGACTTGCCAAGAGCCACCTTGTAAAAGAGATAGATGCCCTCGGCGGCGAAATGGCAAGGGTCACGGACAAGGCGGGGATACAGTACAAAGTGCTGAACATGAGCAAGGGGCCTGCTGTCCGGGCAACACGGGTCCAGGCCGACAGGGCGCTTTATAGAGCCTTTATGAGAAGTTCCCTGGAGGGTCAGGAGGGGCTTGATATAAGGCAGGAACTGGTTGAGAGTTTAATAGTCAGGAACAACCGTATCACAGGAGTCAGGACTACTGAAGATGAATACGTCTCAAAGGCGGTAATTATCGCTACAGGGACCTTCCTCAACGGATTAATCCACATAGGAACTGAGAATTTCCCGGCCGGCAGGGTTGGAGAGCCCCCATCAACATCTCTCTCAAAGAACCTCGCTGATATCGGTCTCCAGAAAGGAAGGCTTAAGACAGGAACCCCTCCGAGACTTTATAAGAAAGGTATTGATTTCTCCAGAATGGAGATACAGGAAGGCGATCATCCTCCCCCGGCAATGTCCCTGTTTACCGAAAGCATAATGAACCCCCAGCTTCCCTGTTACATGACTTTTACAAACAGGGGAACTCATGAAATAATAAGCAAAAACCTCGAATATTCTCCCTTATACAGCGGGAAGATAACGGGCATAGGGCCGAGATACTGTCCTTCAATTGAAGACAAGATCGTGAGGTTTAAGGACAAATTAAGACATCAGGTCTTTCTTGAACCTGAAGGACTCGCTACTAATGAGTATTATGCAAACGGTATATCAACGAGTTTGCCCCGTGAAGTTCAGGCAGACCTCGTAAGGAGCATCGTTGGTCTTGAGAAGGCAGAGATCAAGAGCCCGGGATATGCTATTGAGTATGATTATATTTATCCGACCCAGCTGAGACCGACTCTTGAGACAAAATCTGTGGAAGGTCTCTTTCTCGCGGGTCAGATTAACGGCACATCAGGTTATGAAGAGGCCGCCGCACAGGGCATAATCGCCGGGATAAACGCGGCGCTGAAGATAAAGGGCTCGGACCCCTTTATTCTTAAAAGACACGAAGCATACATAGGCGTCCTGATTGATGACCTTGTCACAAAAGGGACAAAAGAACCATACAGGATGTTCACATCCCGGGCGGAATACAGACTGATGCTCAGGCAGGATAACGCCGACCTCAGGCTCATGGAGCACGGATATAATCTCGGGCTTATCAGGAGTCAGGACTATAAAGCGCTTCTCAATAAGAAGTCCTCGATCATAAGAGAGCTTGAAGCGCTGAGATCTTCAAGGATAAAGCCTGAAATCATCAATCCTGTGTTAAGGGGCAGCGGATCCTCTGAAATAAAGGAAGATACCAGTCTTTACCAGCTTCTTAAAAGACCCGAGATCAGATATGCTGACCTTGCAGGGTTCTTATCCCCCGGTAACGGGTTATCTCCGGATGTCATAAATCAGGTAGAGATCCAGGCCAAGTACAACGGGTATATCAAACGACAGGCCGAGCAGGCCGAGAAGTTCAAAAAGATAGAGGAGAAACTTGTCCCTGAGGGGTTTATATACAGCGGCATACCGGGGATTTCAAATGAGATATCAGAGAAGCTCGAAGAGATCAGGCCCGTCAGTCTCGGACAGGCAAGCAGAATCCCAGGCATTACTCCCGCAGCCGTGTCTCTTCTTATGGTGGCGGTCGAAAGGCACAGGCGCCAGAGGAACTGATCAGGATCCGGGCTGTTTCCCGGCACACTTAAGAAAGATCCTGTAATACCTGACGCTCGAAAGGATCATGGCACCGCCAAAACCGATGTATATAACGGACAGGTAATGTCTTGGCAGGGGCGAACTCCTCAGGGCGATCCCCATCCCGATCATCACTGCTACGATCAGATAACTTTTCCATGCCTGAAAGGCAAAGACGCACACTTTCCCGCTTTTGGAAATAATACGCTCTGTATTTCTGTCAACGAGCTTTAGAAAACCATAGTGATGAATCAACAGGGAAAGAACTATTCCTGCTAAACCAAACAACCAGGTTTTCTGTCCTGCAGTCTGGAACAGCCAGATTACGGCTAGCCTACAGAGCGCGATACCGACAACACTCCATGTGATTCCAGAGAGTGCTATTAATATCCTCTTGTCGACAGCTGGTTTCAACATTCTGACCCTAAATACGTTTATAACAGAAATATAGTTTATTCATTTCCCGACATTTTAACCTAAAAACGGCAGTTAGCTGCTGATTTAAGCAGATCGAAGCAGATTTTTCAATGAGTTACAGGTAATTCATATTTCACCATTTCAGTGAAATATTAACCAGGCATAAGTTTTTGTACTATAGGTGTTTATCCGCGTTTATCTGTGGCCAAATGCTTTTCATAGGTTTAACCTAAACAACCTAACCTGTCATGTGATAGCATTTAGCAGGAGGTTGATAAAGTTATCCAGCAAAAAAGGATTAAAATCCTTGCCTGAGTTGTTTTTCATAATCGTAATTATTTCTCCTACTTCCAGGCTCTTTCTGTAAGGTCTCCAGCTCCTCAATGCGTCAAAAAAATCAGCTATCGCCACGATCTGACTGCATAAGTGTTGTCCGTCCCCACGCGCAGTGATTGCCGGATAACCGGTGCCGTCATACTTACAGTGGTGCTCTAAAGCGGCGATCGGGGCAAGACCGGTGAGACCTTCAACTCCAATAAGATATTGTGCGCCTAATATGGTATGGTGGGTCATTTCTGAAAACTCTCTGCTATCAAGAGGCCCCTTCTTGTTAAGAATCTCGCCAGGAATATACAACTTGCCGACATCATGGAGCAACGCCGCGATACCGATATCATGCAGCAACTCGCCCTTTATTCCCAGCAACTCTGCCTGAAACATTGACAGGACGGATACATTTGTTGCATGTGTATAGGTATATTCACTAAAAGACTTCACGGGACTCAACAGTTTCAGTAAGTTCGACTCCTCCCTGAACGTTATGATAAAGTTGACAACAACATCCTCCAGTCCCCCCGTTTCCAGCCTTTTAAAATGAGATATATCATCATATACGTCCCTGACCTTATCGATCTGGTCCGCATGGTAATCGGGCTGGTCATCTATATCAACGTAAGTCTCGCCAAGCCTGACCCCGGTAACACCTGCCCTGATATGAGGATATATTTTCATCTCAGCTCTGCAATCTGCAACATTGACAATGAAATTCTTAATTTCAGTCTGGGTCACGCCGCTCAGGAAATCAACGCGGGTAATCCCTCTTTTTTTAAGACGACTGATGAATTTGCCTCCGTGCAGGCCTGACTTTCTCATGGGCACCCTGTTAATTACCAGGTCATCCCCGATTATCATTATCTCGAGATTCTCTCCCGGTAGTTTCCTGATAATTGTGCAGGCCCTGTCCGCTGATTCATCCAGGGACCCATGTCCCGCTGAATAAAGCAGACAGTTTGTAATCGCGGTGTTTATCGTTGAAATAAAATACTGCTCCAGTTTCATAAGCTCACCCGTTTTGACCCTCCCTTTTTTCAGTCCTCAGGGCCCTTTCTATACACAAGCAGATCCTTTACGTCATCATAAGAAAAATTATTCAAGGAGTGGTAAACTCCCTCCTTCAGTTTTTTAAGCGATGACTTAAACAGGATACTTTTACTGGAAATAATATTCCTGAAGGCATCAATGGCCGCCGGATCTCCTATTATGCCAAGAGCTTTTACCACCGGAATCTTTCTGGTCATATCCGCTCCTGTAATTGCTTTCTTCCTGAGCATATGCATCAAATCCGGGACCATATCGCGCACCTTGAAAATTCCAGACAGTTCAATGGCCTGCTCAACCATATCCCTGTCTTCCGATTTCAGAAGGTCCCTGAGCACATCAACAGCCTCGCTGTCCCCGGCCTTCAGGAGAAATTTAATAGCCGGGAAAGACACCTTGGGGTTTTCATGACGCGCATACGGCCTGATATGTGATGTGATATCTTTATTGCCGCTTCTGCCAAGCATGTAAATCATGTTCCTCTTTACGTACCATCTGCTGTCTTTAAGGTGCCTCAGAAGTTCTGGGACCGCTTTATCCGCAAGGCGGTCGATAAGGCTCATAAGGAACTTTCTGTTTGATTGTGAATCCTCTGCAATCAGTGCTTCTATTAATGGGCTGGCTATACTTTCTCTATAATAATCGCAGAGGAGCAGGACGTCTTCACTCTTCTGCTTTCCCATCGCAAGTAATGAATCCATCAGCATAGAAATATATTCAGGGGAACTAAGATACTGCAGAAGATCCTCAACATATCCGGGGGCGTTCCCGTTCGCATTGCGTAATTCCAGCGCCCTTATCACCTCAAGGACCTCTTTGCGGTATCCTTTCTCTAACAGCAGGCCGGACCTTGTCTTCAGGATGTTCACAAAATGCTCTTGTTCCTCCGGCTGGCTTTTGAAAGGAGTATCTGTTGCTATCATTTCCAGGAACACCCGGTTTAGCCCACGTTCAATGTTCGTCTCGCTAAATTCTTCCATTATATTCTTCGTATCCGCATCAGAATATTTCGAGGCATCAAACTTGAGAATCTTATCGATCTGGGCCTGATACGAATCAGACACAAAGGTCGTAAAATCACCATCGGTCATAAGATTGATCATATCATCGGAGATGAGTATATCATCAGCCAAATGATCTCCCTTGTCAGTGAGGTGACTGATATCGCCGGGATTAAGCAGCGAAAATTTTCCAAGCAGATTCTTGAGGGGCTTGGGAATGACTACTTTCTGCTCATCAATCATCGATATCAGATCTATAACGCTATCCACTGATATCTCGCCGAGAGAGATTTTAGCTGAATCCATATTCTCTGAGATATTCCTGACCGCGCTGGTGAGAAACTGTCTTTTCAATTCCGGTCGTATCCCATTGATAAAATCCGTCAGCTTCTTCAGGTCGCTTCCCGAGAACGCATTATCAGAAGTCCTTCTAAGGTATGAGCCGATTACCCTTTCATAGGACTCTTCCTTAAAATCTTTCTCAATCGTCCTGTTTAACAACTTTGCAAGCGCCATGGGTTTAACCCCCCGTATCACGTCAGATGCTTCAGCGACCCCCAATCTTCCCTCAAGCAGTCCAAAGACATAATCCTCCCAGAGACGTCGTCCCGTGGCGGCCTGGAAGTCACCGTGCTCATCAAAAGAGAACGCGTTATAGTCAATGAAACCCACTTTTATATGAGAGAGTCTCTCTCCTTTGCTCTCCTCACGGTAATCCTCCTCCATATCAGGATGATCTTCTTTTAACAGGAACCGTTGAAACGCATAGATATCGTCCCTGGTTAAACCTCTCTGAAATGTAACATACGCGATGTTCCTGTCACTCAGCGTAAGGGCAAATTCCCTGAAGACAGGATTTTTATTATCAAGAAAGTGGTCATCGATAATCAGGGTGTCCTTTGCAACTGCGAGGGTAACCTCATCCCGCAGTTGAAAAAGTTTAGCCAGGAAGTCAAAAGCGCGGTCCAATGATTTATCAATCAGATGGTGCCCCTTCGGATAGACCGACACATTATGGCCAGATATGTTCAGCTCGATAATGGCATCACTGAGCAAGCGGGCATCAAGGGGAAGTTTTTCTTTTTTATCGGACATTTAAACATTTTATCACACAACGTCCCAATTTATTGCATTTGCACACAAATTAATACATATATTTATCCAAATTTACTCAAAATTAATGCATGTTTGCTTTTTATGCATTATATCTGTAAAATATTGTGTTCAGAATTTCTTTTTATTCAATACGTATATAAGGAGTCGGCAATGACTTACACCACCTACAGACCTCACAGGAAAAAACGTAAAAGGACCCATGGTTTTATGGAAAGGATGAGCACTAGGGGCGGCCGTAGAGTTATAAAAAGAAGACGCGCGAAAGGACGCAAGAGACTAGCCGTATA
>CAXMSH010000067.1:0-6434 GCA_964195875.1 Thermodesulfovibrionia bacterium | reverse complement strand
CACCCGTTTATCGTTATAATTTAAACGCAAACCTCGACCAGAATCTGCCAGCCCTGTATGTCAGAAATATCATTATGATCCCAAGCAGGAATGAAAATATCATGCCGAGGATATCTCCCGTCCTTACTGTGTCAGTTGAAAATACCAGTTCATCGGCAAGCCTGATAAGATCATCACTCCTCCATCGCTCAACCTGAAAATGGGGAAAGAAGAGTGATGCAACTCCTGTTACTAGTATGGAGCCCATCTCATAATAATCCCCGGTCATGGAGATGAAAGGCGCGTAGGCTACCGGCAGGGATGAACCAAACCATATACATCTCTGAAAAGATGGCATCTCCCCGTGACCGGCAAACCGTAACAGCGGCACCCCGATGAAGACGGTTAGAAGATAAGGGAAGAATACTGTGAGCAGGTAGATAAGGTCGCTGTTATGCGTTTCGAAGCCTGTCAGTCTCCCTGCATACTCAGAGCCGGTTGAAATAAAAGGGAACACCCTGCTGAGAAAAGCCGCCCCGTATATCTCCGAAAGCTCCAGTCTGCTGACCTCTCCGCCTCCCAGGATGCAGCCAAAGGCATGAAACAGCTCGTGGACCGGCACATACACCCACCAGCCTGCGATAAAGGCGATTACTATCGTGATAATGAGGGGAAACCTCCTCTCCACGATACCTGCCTCAAGGCCGGTGAAATAATCATAAACCGGCGAAAGCAACTCCTGTCCAAGCCTCTTCAACTCCTCGTGCATGGAATCTCCTGAGTGATCTCTGTTTCGTACGCTGCCTGTGTGACACTTAACCTGCATATTGCATGAAGGATTTAGTTCTAGAGTGAATATCACACAGCAGGTTGCGCGAACTTCCGAGAAGCATAGCCGCAGCTATGGTTCAAGGGGGATCGTGCAAGATGCCCAGCGAGATTTGCTCTAAAGCTGAATAGGCACAAAGCGTATCCTCACCTGCAAAATACTTAGTCTGCATGATTTCTTGTTATTATAAAAAAACAGTGAGCATGCCTGCTCGCCTTCATTCAATATGCGGGTTAAACTCTTCAGACAATATCCTGCACATTCAACAGGTAGGGATATCCGGTAACGGACAGGAATGAACGATCGTAAACTGAAGTTAAATCCCCACGAAACAAATCACACGGTACATCAAACGTTAAAGCAAAGTCAAGAAATGATCCTTTCCCGGCGAGAGAGAAGAAAGGAAAACCTTATTGCAGTGGCTATCCGAATTTTGTTATCATTCCAGTAATCATACTAATTCCTGATGCCCGGGCTTATAAAATTGGAGGACATATGAAAACATACTTTAGGTTATCAGTTTTACTAACAGCAATTTTTTTCCTATCTGGTTGTGCGGCAGTCCTGTTAGGAGTTGGTGCCGGGGTTGGTATCGGCACTTATAAGTATATTGAGGGCAATTTGGAAAGGGATTACCCTCTTGCTTATTCCAGGGCATGGGATGCTTCTAATACCGCCCTGACAAACCTGAAAATCAGCATCACAAGCAGTAACAATGAAGGCGTTAAAGGTACAATAGAAGCAGTCAGGCAGGACGGCTCAAAGATTACCGTAAAATTAAAGGACAAAGGCCTGAATGTCACATTAATAAAAGTAAGGGCAGGCATCCTGGGAGATCGTGAGTTAGCAGAGAAGATCCATAATGAAATAGCCGCTAACGCCGGGCTATGACGGTTTCCTTACACGTCCACCGCCCGGCTTGAGTGAATATTTCTCTAAAACCGTTTTATGCCCCTTATTTCTCAACGTATCTAATATATCCCCTGAAGCGAGCCCTTTGAGAAACCTTTCCCTCTCCCTGCTATCCTTTATTCCGGACATGGCCTCTTTCCTTACCTTCCCGGCAAACCGGAGGTATTTTGAAAACTCAGGGCCATATAAACTTTGAATTTCTTTTCTAATCGCTTTAGAAACGGCCGGGCTGCAGCCTTCTGTAGATATTGCTATAGTTAAAGGACCGCGTCTTACAATGGAAGGAGTTATAAAATTCCCCTCTGAAGGGGTATCAACTACATTTACAAGCTGCCGCGCGTCTATATTCACCTGGCTGTTAGTCTCTTTTGAAGAACTTGCGGCTATAACTATAAACGCGTCCTGCAGGTCTGCTTTTTCATATTTCTTTCTCTTATGCCTGATGGATCCCTTCTTCCTGTAACCCCTCAGAACCTTTGTTATTGCCGGGCTGACAACTTCAACAATGGCGCCAGCCGTTATCAGAGCGGCTGCCTTTCTTTCAGCAACCCTGCCGCCTCCAACAATAACAGCCTTTTTACCGTTAAGTGCCAGAAAAACCGGATAATATTTCATATTACTGAAAGGCCCTGCAAGCTAAAGCTGATTCAAGGATCTCCAACCTGCCCATGATTAAGAAATTATTGAAAGGGAGTTTATCGCATGCTGACAATTATTCTTTAAGTGATGCCAAAAGTTCCATGGCACTGGCTGACAACTTAATGGTCGGATATTTTTCGATAAGAGCAGATAAAGCTTCTATGGCCTTCTCTTCTTCTCCGAGATCTATATAGGAAAGTCCCAGATTATACATAGCCTCAGACTCTATCTTTGAATCCGGATATTGCTTGAGAATATTTTTAAATCGCTGAACAGCAGATTCATGAGAACCCTTATCCATATAGAACTTCCCAACATAGAATTCATATTCGGCCAGGATATTCTTACACCTCTTGATCCTCTTCTCTGTTATCTCCATATATGGATTTCTCGGATAAAGCTTCCTGAGTTTCTCAAATTCGTCTAATGCCTGTTGCGCAAGAGAAGAACCGGTATCAATTCCATTCACCCTCTTGAAGTAACTCATCGCAATCCTGTACTGCACATAAGGAGAATATTTATGGTATGTATGAAGATCAAGAAATTTCCTGTATTCAGCAACCGCCTCATCATACTTCGTCTCTTCATAATACGTATCGGCTATACGGATCTGGGCAAGCGAACTATACTCCCGGGAGGAGTCCCATGCCTTGATATCCTGAAGAATACTTCTCGCTTCTTCAAAGTCTCTCTTTGCAATCTTTTCTTTAACTTCCTCAAAGAGTGCAGTGGGATCGGAAATGGGGGTCTTCTTAACAGCAGCCTTGTCTGATGAACATCCAACAATTATTATAAAGATGAAAAAGGTCAGGATAAGTCTTAATGAGTAACAAAAATGTCTTACTCCTATCATCGCGGCAATTTCCCTCTGTAATTTCATAACACGATCATTTTATCTTATACAGCATATCTAAATCAAATCCTTTATGATATTATGCTTTTAATTTGACATGCTTTTCTGTTATATTATTCTGTTGCTACACCGTAAATTAAAGTCGGGCGGGTAGCTCAGTTGGGAGAGCACAGCCCTTACAAGGCTGGGGTCACAGGTTCAAGCCCTGTTCCGCCTACCATAAAAAAATGGCTATAGGAGATAGGGAAGAAGGATAAATTTCTTTCTTCACCTTTCCTGTACCCTTTATCCTAAACGCTTGGCCCAATAGGTATTGGGCGGACCGTCTGTTGGTAGGAACGTCCCGACAAATCGGTAAGGTCTTTGCTTTTTATGCTTTTTTCATGCGGTTATGTCTGGGGCGGTAGTTCAGCTGGTTAGAACGCCGGCCTGTCACGCCGGAGGTCGCGGGTTCGAGTCCCGTCCGCCCCGCCATTTACCGCACCTGCCCCAGGCCGCACGGTCATTTCCACGTCTACGCGGACAGGGACCTCCAGGCACACCGGCAACCTGGTAGATCGTACCAAAAAACACAACCAGGGCAAGTCTCAATACACTAAACCAAAACACCCCTGGACTCTTATGTACACTGAAAACTTCTCTTGCCATTTCTGCAAAAGACAATACTTAACTATTGTATTTCATACGAAAAAAATGTAAAGTTATTAAGGAGATTCTGAATAATAACACTTCCTGCTATCCCTAAATTAGTGGAATATTAAAGGTTTGAAACGAGATAAAGAAAATATCCGTATGACAAAAAGGCTCCCCCTGAAATTCTCTGACGGGGTGTCTGAAGTCATAGCATTCTCCTCAAACATCTCCAGTACCGGACTATTCATCAGGACAAGAAAGGCCTATCCCCCCGGAACCAAACTGAAGATCTCCCTTGAAGCGGACAATAACAATACGATAGAGCTAGAAGGAGAAGTTGCGTGGTCGCTTAAAACAGGGAGTACCAGTTTCAAGAATGGAATGGGTATTAATCTTTCCAATATCCCTCAATCATATCTTGATCTTGTAAAGGAACACGGTATGTAGTTAAAGCTTCCTGCAGAGAGTCTTGAAATGTAATGATGTTCGCTAGCTGTTTTTCTTCTTTTTTATCAGGATTTATCCCCAAAGAGCCCTGTGCTCAGGTATCTGTCGCCGCGGTCGGGAAAGATAACAACAACTCTTCTGCCTCTTCCAAGCCTATTTGCCACCTTTAGCGCCGCCCATGCCGCGGCCCCTGAAGATATGCCTGCAAAAACTCCTTCATCTCTTGCAAGAGAACGCGTCATGTATGCCGCGTCATCATCTGTTGCTGTTATTACCTCGTTGTAAATCCCTGTATTCAGAATGCCGGGATAAAATCCCGCGCCTATTCCGGCGATCTTGTGCGGTCCGGCATCTCCGCCTGAAAGGACAGCCGATCCCGCGGGCTCAACCGCCGCTATCCATATGTCATCCTTTTTGGACTTAAGGACTTCTCCCACTCCCGTAATGGTGCCGCCCGTACCAATCCCCGCGACAAAACCGTCAATATCAGGTCCAAAGGCATCCAGAATTTCGATAGCGGTCGTTCTCCTGTGAATATCAGGATTGGCAGGATTCTCAAACTGCATCGGCATAAAATAGTCAGGATTATTCTTTAAAATGATCTCAGCCTCCTCCACAGCACCCATCATGCCTCTTGAACCCTTGGTCAGCAGAACCTCAGAGCCAAAGGCCTCAAAGATCTGCCTTCTTTCAATAGACATGGACTCAGACATCGTCAGGATAAGCCTGTAACCCTTAACGGCGGCTACAAGAGAGAGTCCGATCCCCGTATTGCCGCTGGTCGGTTCAACAATCGTCCCTCCCGGCTTCAGAACAGCATCTCTTTCAGCGGCCTCTATCATTGACAAGGCTATCCTGTCCTTGACAGAGCCCCCCGGGTTAAACCCCTCAAGCTTTGCCCATATCTCAGCCCCTTCCTTATCCGGGATGTTATTCAGCCTGACGATAGGGGTGTTTCCAATAAGTTTTAATATATCTCCACGAGGTTTCATAATGTGAATTATAGCACAGTAGAAAGGATATCAATATAAGACGGTCTATAGAAGGTTTCTCAATCAAATGTTGTCTCCTTTTATCAATAAGTAAACCCTTTTCTCTAGTATAAGTATTAAATGAATCACCCTGCGGCAACCAATAGTAGGCGCTTCTAAGCGGACTACAGGAAATTATCAAGTTGAAAAATTATTTGATGTTTTTTTTAAATAAATTTACATCTTCTTTACTAACATTTACCGCAAATTAACAGAAAAACCTGATAACATGATATTAAGCAATCATATATATACTTTCCCCGATAAAGGCAAAACCTCCGTTATAGGAGGACAGAAAAAAAGCATTAAACCAGACAAGGATGGTGATCAATATGCCGATCAAAAAATTAGTAAAGTTTCTCGACAGTCACAATATTAAATATGAGAAGATTACACATAGTCAGGCATTCACCGCACAGGAGATTGCAGCCTCGGCACATTTGTCCGGGAAAGAACTGGCAAAAACGGTAATGATCAAGGTTAACGGAAACATGGCAATGGCTGTTATACCTGCTTCTTATAAAGTTAATTTAGATCTTTTGAGTAAGGAATCCAGAGCCAGTACAGTTGAACTTGCGAAAGAAGAAGATTTTAAGGACATGTTTCCGGGATGTGAAATTGGCGCAATGCCTCCATTTGGGAATCTTTATGAAATTCCTGTTTATGTCGCCGATAAATTAGCGGAAGATGAAAAAATCGCCTTCAACGCCGGTTCACACACAGAGTTGATAAAACTCTCTTTCAGGGATTATGAACGTCTGGTAAATCCAAGGATCGTCAGGATTACAACGATGATATGATTCAAAAAGGGCCCGAGGGCGCAAGCCCCCCCTTCTTGCTTTCGCTTTGAAAGCAGGGGGGGTCGAGTGAATAAATTTATCATTTATTATTTTTCATTTTTTTCAATAGCAAAAGGTCAATGGCAAATGGTCGATGATAAATATATATCTGGAACCCTCTTAAAATCAACTCATGAAATTGCAAAATATGACTTATTAAAATTATAAAAACTGTTTAATCTCTTCCGAAGCCTTCCTTGTCCCCCATCTTGTGCCTTCTCCCTTTTGCCTCAGTAATCATCTTTCTCATCTCCCTCCTGAATTCCATCCTG
>CAXMSH010000066.1:0-6526 GCA_964195875.1 Thermodesulfovibrionia bacterium | reverse complement strand
AAGAAGGAGTGATTGTGGATATCGCATCAATCAAAAGAGGGAAGATAAAGGGGAAACACGGCTATGAGGTCGAGGCAAACATGTCCCTTAAAGAGATTATCCCTGACGGGTACTTCCTGCTGGTCCTCCCCGGCGGCAGGGCTCCTGAGAAGTTAAGGAGAGAGAAAGAGGCCCTTGAGATAGCCAGGCATTTCTTCAGGGAGAATAAGCCGGTCTCCGCCATCTGCCACGGTCCCCAAATATTGGTTTCGGCCGGTCTGCTGAAGGGCAGGCGAGCAACCTGTTACAGGACGGTCGCAGGGGAGATCAGGGATGCCGGGGCGGTTTACGAGGATAAGGAGGTGGTTGTAGATGACAATCTCGTCACCTCAAGACAGCCCGGAGACCTGCCCGCCTTCATGAGAGAGACAATGAAGAAACTCGGGCAGGGCTAGCTCTTTTATTTGGTCGATATGCCGCCGGAGACCACAAACTTCATGATATCACCACTGTCGGTATTGATAGGAGTTACACCGTCAGAGGGCGCTATAATAAGATTCCCGGCAAAATTATACGATTGAGGAAGATACACCGCGACACTGTCTGAGATCCCCAGATCATCAAGGGAGTCCTTTGTTACGAAACCTATGACCCTGATATTGCTCCCCTTGGATACCATTACTGAAACAGGCTTATTAAAGCCTTTCTTGTCACCCACAAATGCATCTATCAGGTCCTTGACTGAAGTATAAATCATCTTTACCAGCGGCAGCCTGCTGAATATAACATCAACAATATGAACCAGCTTCCTGGTCAGAAAATTGGAGCCTACAAAACCTATTACGGTTATCATAAGGATTGTTATCGCAAAACCGATCCCGGGAACATTAAAATTGAAGAGATTATCGATCTTCCTGAAAACAGCATATACGACATAAATTGTGGCGACAACCGGAACAAGGAACACGAGACCATTTAAAAAGTATTTTGATATCTTCCTCATAACATACCTCCATATTAGATTTTCTCAAGCTTGATTCATTTCTCATGCAGTTGAAAGTATATATGATCGAGCTGAGGCATTCAAAGTGAATCAAGATGGAAAAGTGACTATTCAGTGTCGAGTGGTAACTGTTCGTCATTCCGGCCCTGGTCGCCTCTGGCGCCGACTAAGGCGGGTAAACTTGTCCGGAATCGTTCGTTTTAGGTATTATTAAAGCACCCATTGATCATATTACAACAAACCACAGGAAGAATAAGGTCCCGCCGAAATGGAACAGGACGAGCTAGATGAAATACTTGGGATAACCCGATGCGCACAATGCGGACACAGGCTTGAGGGAGAGATTGAGTGTCCATTCTGTGTGGCAGTACATGAACCACACCGGAGAGTGCCCGTGCCTAAATGGATTTACATGAGCGCCTGTTTCCTGACATCGCCTCTCAGTCTTTACACCATTATTAAAACAGACAGGCTCAGCAGGATTGAGAAATCACTGGCCTTTTCCGGATGCCTTATCTGGCTCGGGCTGTATCTCTTAAGAAACCCTGGATAAGAAGATAAAATATTCCTTACCAATGAACCGTCTCGCCAAAGAAAAAAGCCCGTACCTCAGACATGCGGCGGGACAGAAGATTGACTGGCACCCTTGGTCTGAAGAGGCTTTTCAGAAGGCAAAGGAACTCGACAGGCCTCTTTTCCTGAGTTCAGGGGCTGTCTGGTGCCACTGGTGTCATGTAATGGCAGAAGAGTCTTTTGAGGATGAAGAGACAGCACGAATTCTGAATGAGAACTTCATCTCAATCAAGCTAGACAGGGATGAAAGACCTGACCTTGACAGACGTTACCAGAACGCCGTTGCAGCTATGGGGTCTGGCGGGGGCTGGCCCTTAAGTGTATTTCTGAGCCCTGATGGTATACCGTTCTATGGTGGAACATACTTTCCTCCTGTGGACAGGCCCGGGATGCCCGGCTTCAAACAGGTACTCTTAAAGGTCTCGGCATTTTACAACTCTAACAGAGCGCGGATCTCTGAACATTCAGAAAAGCTTATGAAGGCAATATCCGCTGAACATGGCCCACCCGGAGAGATAAACAGGTCACTGGTCCATGAGTCCGTCGATAGAATCCTGGCAGATTTCGACCCTGACAACGGAGGGTTTGGCTCTGCTCCCAAGTTTCCGATGACCGGCGCAATGGACCTGCTGATAAGCAGGTACTTCTTCAGCGGCAATAATCACCTGAAAATCATTATAAAGAAGACCCTTGAAGCGATGGCAAAAGGAGGGTTTTATGACCAGCTCGGCGGGGGTTTTCACAGGTATTCTGTTGATGCCACATGGATAGTCCCTCATTTCGAGAAGATGGCATCAGACAATGCCGGGCTGCTGGTTAATTACATTGAAGCGTATGCTCTTTTTAAAGACCCTCTATTAAAAGAAACAGCGAACGGAATAATTCATTATATTGATTCAACTCTTTCAGGCACTGATGGAGGGTTCTATTCAAGTCAGGATGCGGATGTTACTCCTGATGATGAGGGGGGATACTTCACCTGGACTATGGAAGAGCTAAAAGAGGCTCTCTCTAAAAGGGAATTCGAGGTAATTTCGATGCACCTGACAAACGATAAGGGTAGGATGCATCACGACAGTAATAAATTTGTCCTGTTTGTTGCAGAAGGTCCGGAGCATGTATCCGCTGAAACAGGGATTCCCCTTGAAGAGGTAAAAAAGATCATAAGGGAAGCCAAGCAAAAACTCCTGAATGTACGAAATAAGAGGGAGGAGCCCTATATCGACAAAACCCTGTATACATCCATAAACGGGCTGTTCATCTCATCGTATCTAAAGGCTTTCAGGATATCAGGTGAAATTAATTTAAAGACATCCGCCCTTAACAGCATCAGAAAAATACTCTCCCTGCATTATATAAACGGTAATCTTTATCATACGGATAATGTTAACGGAATGCTCGATGACTATATCTATTTTATAGACTCCCTGATAATCGCCTATGAGGCCACTGGAGATAATAATTATATAGATATAGCCGATAGACTGATGCGTAAATCTATAAACGATTTCTGGGATAAAGAGTCGGGAGGTTTCTTTGATACTGATAAGGACATTATTGGTGTCAGACTTAAAACAATCGAGGACATCCCCTCCCCATCATCTAATGCTGTAGGCATCTATTCTTTACTTAAGCTGCATTACATAACAGGCAATGATTCTTACAGAAATTACGCGGAAAAGACTCTGAGATTATTCTCAGGGACCGCCAGGGGATCAGCTATTCACTCATCTTCTTATCTCCTTGCCCTTGATTCGTTCTTTAATATGCTCAGCCTTACTGTTGAAGACAGCCCCGGGAGCAGTCTGTCCCATACCGCTTTTTCTACATTCAGGCCTTATAAAACCATCGTTTATGGTAAAAGAGATAATAAAGTAGTCATTCCCTGTTCAGCCGGAAAGTGTTACAAGCCTATAAATGAGAAAGAGGAACTTGAGAGTTTCATTAAAAAGGCTGACCTGTCAGGTATTGATACAACATAAAGTCCCATGTGAATATTTTTCTCTCAGTATCCCTCTTCCTGGATTCAGGGATAATATTAGGGTTTAACAAAAACATACTTTGCAGTTATAATAACTCTCTTAAATAGCAGTCTAACGTAAAGGATTCAAGGGGTCGAGGAGTCAAGGATTCAAGTGAAATGATATAGGTGTTTATTAATTAGTAGTTAAACTCCCCGTCTATAAGGCGGGGCATCAAAAAGAATAACTTTATTAATGATAATGCAGTCAGTATTCCCCTCTTTGGCAAAGAGGGGCCAGGGGAGATTTTTTAAAGAAATTATTCGCAAATCCCCCTTAATCCCCCTTTTCCAAAGGGGGAAACTTGAAAGGAGAACTTTTCATCTCCGTTTACAAAACGGGGTATTCAAGTTCATTTTTTCTTAAACAAACCTTGGGACCCTGCCCCCCTTCGTGCTTTTGCAAGAAAGCAGGGGGGCTAGAACCCTGTTTTATAATTATGGATTATTCAATAAAGATAGGCGGAGAAGCAGGACAGGGCATTCAGACCATCGGCCATGTGCTGGCAAAGGTTCTGACAAGAGGTGGTTCCCACGTCTTTGTAAACCAGGATTATGAATCAAGGATAAGGGGAGGGCATAACATTTACCAGCTCCGGTTCTCTGACCGAAGGATCCTTTCCCCATCTAAAAAGGTAGACATAATTGTTGCTTTTGACAAAGCCTCCATTGAAGAGCACGGAGATGAGCTCACTGAAAACGGGATGGTCCTTTATGATTCTGAAACCCTTGGAAAGAAATATAATAACCCCCTGTTTCTGGATGTCCCTATGCAGGCACTCGCTGTTGAGAAGGGAGGGAACAAGGTGATGATGAATACTGCTGCTGCAGGCGCCGTGCTCGGCATGCTGGGCCATGAATTCTCTATTCTTGAAGCTATCATAAAAAGCTCCTTCAGTAAAAAAGGCTCGGGAATAATCGAGGGGAATATCAATGCAGGCAAGTCCGGATATGAATATACGAGGGGAAAATGCCATAAGTGTAATTTCAGCATATCACCGGTAAAGAGTAAGAAAATGATGCTGATGAACGGAAATGAGGCACTGGCACTTGGTGCGCTTGCCGCAGGGTGCAAATTCGCTTCCGCCTATCCAATGACACCTGCAACAGGGGTGATCACCTATCTTGCCGGAAAAGCAGGAGATTTTGATCTTGTTGTTGAGCAGGCAGAGGATGAGATCGCCGCCATTAATATGGCGATCGGCGCATCTTACGCCGGGGTCAGGGCGCTTACCGCAACCTCAGGCGGAGGGTTCTGCCTTATGACAGAGGGTTTATCGCTTGCCGGAATGACAGAGACGCCTCTGGTCATTGTTCTTGCTCAAAGACCCGGGCCTGCTACAGGCCTTCCAACAAGGACCGAACAGGCAGAATTACTCTTTGCGCTGAACGCGGGGCATGGTGAGTTTCCAAGGGTCATAATGTCCCCCGGCACTGCCGAAGAAGCGTTCTACTCAATACAAAAGGCGTTCAATATTGCCGAAAAATATCAGACAACGGTGATTGTTATGAGTGACCAGCATCTGGCAGACTCATACTGGTCAATAGAGTCCCTCGATCCTCGCAGGATAAAAGTTGACCGGGCTATGATAAATGATGACGAGATTACTGATGATTATAAAAGGCACAAAATCACAGATTCAGGCGTTTCTCCAAGAGCGATCCCCGGACAGGCGGGGAAAGCGGTTGTGGTCACAGACAGTGATGAGCATGACGAAGATGGGCACATTATAGAGGACTCATCAACAAGAAACGCCATGGTGGAAAAAAGGATGAGGAAACTTAAAGGTATTTCGTCCGGGATTTTAAAGCCCGAACTATACGGCAAAAACGATCCTGAACTGCTGTTAATCGGGTGGGGTTCTACTTATGGAGCACTTAAAGAGGCCGTAGACACTCTAAATTCACATGGGAAGCATATATCCATGCTCCACTTCATGGAACTCTGGCCGTTCCCGGAAGGAATCGCAGAAACAGTCAGGTCAGCAAAAAAGAGCTTTACAGTCGAGAATAACAACACCGGTCAATTAAGACGTCTTATCAGAATGGAGACAGGCGTTGAGTGCAGTGGGAGTATAACAAAATACGATGGGAGGCCTTTGACCCCGGAGGATATAATCAAAGAGGTAGAGAATGCCGACAATTGATAATTATACCGGGCAGATTCCCTCATGGTGTCCCGGCTGTGGTAATTTTTCTATACTGAATGCGTTAAAGCATGCTTTTGTCGAACTTGGGCTTTCACCGCATCAGGTTCTGATCGTCTCCGGCATAGGGCAATCCGGCAAACTCCCGCATTACATGAGATGCAACACATTCAACGGCCTTCATGGAAGGACACTGCCGGTTGCAACCGGCGCTAAACTTGCCAATCATGAGCTTGCAGTTGTTGCCGTAGCTGGTGACGGAGATTGTTATGGCGAAGGAGGCAACCACCTGATTCATACAATAAGGCGGAATCCGGACATTACCGTCCTGGTTCATAACAACCAGATTTATGGTCTGACCAAGGGGCAGGCATCTCCAACAACTGAGACCGGAATGGCAACAAAACTTCAGCCCGGAGGCGTGGTACTCTCCCCTTTCAATCCTGTCACTCTCGCTGTTTCACAGAATGCCGGTTTTGTCGCCAGAGGTTTTTCAGGAGAGATCCCTCACCTGACAGAACTGATAAAAGAGGCTGTTAATCACAGGGGGTTTTCAATTGTCGACATTCTCCAGCCATGCGTAACGTTCAATAAACTGAACACCTATTCTTGGTATAAAGAGAGGGTATATAAGCTCGACGCAAATCATAACCCAGAAGACATGATGCAGGCACTTGAGAAAGGTTTTGAGTGGGGAGAGAAGATCCCTGTAGGGATAATTTATAAAAACAGCCGTCCGGCGTTTGAAGAACAGATATCCGTATTGAAAAGAGGTCCTCTTGTCAGATCTGGGATGTCTGGTAA
>CAXMSH010000065.1:0-6540 GCA_964195875.1 Thermodesulfovibrionia bacterium | reverse complement strand
TGCGACCCTTCTCGCCATGCCCCCGCTAAGTTCCTCAGGCATAAGTTTGATCGCTTCCTCGATATTCAACCTCCTCAGAAGACCCCTTACACGGGTCTCTATCTCTTCCTCGGACAGTCTGTAGTACTCCCTCAGGCAGAACGCTACATTTTCATGAACATTTACTGAATCAAAAAGCGCTCCCTCCTGAAAGACGATACTGAAGTTCATCCTCACATCCCTTAGCCGGGATTCGGGCATATTACTAATCTCGTTACCGTCTATTATTATCCTGCCGCTGTCAGGGCGTAGAAGTCCGAGCATCAGCTTGATTATAGAGGTCTTCCCTTCGCCGCTGCCGCCAAGAATAGCTATCCTCTCGTGAAATCCTGCCGCAAAACTGATCTGATCCAGAACCACGTGATCACCATAAACGAGAGAGACATCCTGAAACTCTATCATACCTTCATCCCCAGCATATAGAAGAGAATCCTTGTCATTACAAAATCAGAAATTATTATCATTATCGTCGAGAGAACAACTGCCATCGTTGTTGCCTGTCTCAGTCCTCTTGAACCTCCCCGCGCGGAAAGCCCCATATAACAGCTTATACTGGCTATCAGATACCCGAATATAAATGGCTTGGCGATACCGGAAAAAATATTTTCAAAGATCATTATATCTTTAATCTGACTCCAGTAAAATGATCCGCTCTGATGACTCACAAATACCGATACGTAGTATCCGCCAAACAGAGCCACGGCATCCCCGATCACCGTGAGAAGAGGCAGCATAATGACTGCACTTATGAGCCTTGGAGTTACCAGTTTTTTTACTGGGTTGATCCCGTGGACCCTCATTATATCCACCTGGTGGCCCAGCATCATTGAGCCAAGTTCCGACGCCATGCCCGAACCCACCCTTCCGGCAAAACTGAGCGCAATGGCAACCGGCCCTATCTCCCTGATAATTGAAACACCCACGATCCTTCCGGTATACATCTTAAGCCCGAGGTCAGAGAGCTCCGCGGATATCTGCAGAGACAGGGCCATACCGATAAAAAGGGATACAAGGACAACGATAAAGAAGGATCCGGCACCGGAATAATCCATCTGTTCTATTGTCTCCCTCAAATAGAAAGGGCGGCGGAACGCTCCCAGTGTTGCCCGGAAGGAAAGGGTATAGAAGTCCTGAAGCTTTTCGAAAGTTCTTTTTATATCCATACTTAACTACCCAGGTACAAAGTGACAAAGGCACATAGGCACAAAGGTTAACAGAAATTCAAGATTTGTTTTTTCCTTATTTTTTACTTTGTGCCTTTGCCACTATGTGCCTTTGTGCCTGCTTTAGTTGTTACGTAATTCACAACACCTCATTTTTATTCAATTATACAGGTTTTATTACTAACTTTCCTTAATAATTAGACAGGATTAACAGGATCTTCAGGATACTTTAAAAAAGAATTAGACAGGATATACAGGATATATTTAAAAAAAGAAAAAGAAAAAAAGAATAATCTTCTGTATCTTGTTAATCCTGTTAATCCTGTCAAAAAAGATGGACTTAATTGCTATTAAACAAATCCCTGTGAGATAATTAAAAATGTCTTTAAACCTCGCTTCTTTCAGGAAACCCAGCAGATACATAGGCGATGAAGTAAACAGTATTCAAAGAGAAACTGATGTTAAAGTTGCTCTCTGCTTTCCCGATATATATGACATAGGCATGTCTCATATCGGGCTGAAGATACTGTATATGATCATAAACAGCCTCTCATTTGCATCCGCTGAGAGGGTCTTCGCCCCCTGGACGGATCTCGAGGAATATCTCAGGCATAACGGCATTCCCCTCACCTCGCTGGAGAACAGACGCCCGCTTAAGGATTTTGATATCATCGGTTTTACCCTGCAGTATGAACTTTCTTACACGAACGTGCTTAATATGCTCGACCTGGGCGGGCTCCCGGTAAGGAGCGCCGAAAGAACGAATCTACATCCAATTGTGATCGCAGGAGGACCGTGCGCTGTTAATCCCCTTCCCATGAAGCCTTTCATTGACGCCTTTGTCATCGGAGACGGGGAGGAGGTCATCATAGAGATACTGGAGCTGTATAATGCTCATAATCCCGGTGATAATAAACGTTCAAGGGAAGACCTCTTAAAAGAACTCTCGAAGCTGGACGGTCTCTATGTGCCGTCTTTACATACGACCCCCGGGACGAGGATCAGGAGAAGATTTATCGATGATCTCGATACCGCCCCCTTCCCCATCTCGCCGATTGTGCCCTACACTTCCATAGTTCATGACAGGGTCGCTATTGAAATTGCAAGGGGGTGTACAAAGGGATGCCGTTTCTGCCAGGCAGGGATGATTTACCGACCGCTCAGGGAGAGGTCTCCCGATAATGTACTTTCACTTGCTCAGAGATCGATCCAGAATACCGGCCACGAGGAGATTTCATTTACGTCCCTCAGTGCCGGAGACTACAGCCGCCTTCTCCCTCTGATCAGGAACTTCAACAGGCTCTGCAATGACCGGCACATATCTGTATCACTGCCTTCTCTGCGTGTCGGTTCAATCAGCAGTGATATTTTAAAAGAGATCAAAAGCGTAAGAAAAACGGGTTTTACCATAGCACCTGAAGCAGGGACCAGCAGACTGCGTAATGTAATAAACAAGGACTTTACTGAAGAGGAATACAGGACGACACTTGAAAAACTCTTTACCGAAGGCTGGAAGAACCTGAAACTCTATTTTATGATAGGACTTCCCTCTGAGACTCCCCAGGATATCGACGGTATAATAAAGATGGTCCAGACCGCTTCGGGAATGGGCAGAAAGCTCAGCGGGGGCCGTATAAATATCAATATCGGCATAGCCGCTTTCGTACCCAAGCCGCACACCCCATTCCAGTGGATCGGGCAGGCGTCATTCAATACACTGCGGGAAAGACAGGACCATCTCAAAAAGTCATTCCGCAGGAAGGGCCTGAACTTCAAGGGACAGTACGTCGAGCCGAGCCTCCTTGAAGCGGTATTAGCAAGGGGAGATGAAGACTGTGCAGAGCTGATCGAGAGAGCATGGATGTCGGGATGCAGGTTTGACGCATGGTCCGAACACTTCAGCTTCGATAAGTGGCTCAGTGCTTCAGAAAAGATGTCGTTAGACCTGTACAATTATGCCGCAAAATCATATGACCTTAATACCCCACTGCCGTGGAGATTTATCGACACCGGCATCACGGATGATTTTTTAAAGCTCGAATACGGACGAGCGTTTAACGGAGAGGTAACGTCTGACTGTAATAACGGGTGTTCCGGATGCGGTCTCATGTGCAGAAGCGAAGGAGAGAGCGCCCAAAAGCTCATAAACGAACCTGCCGGAGCTTCAATAATGTCCAGTAAGCTCCCCGGTCATCAAAATAAAGTGACCCGCAAGTTCAGGATCAGGTTCTCCAAGACAGGAGATCTGCGGCACCTCTCACATCAGGAGATGATGACATCCCTTCTTAGAGCGATAAGAAGGGCAGATATCTCCCTGATCTACTCTTCCGGCTTTCACCCTCACCCCAGGATATCTTTCGGCCCCGCCCTCCCGACAGGCGTAGAAGGGCTGAATGAATTTTTTGACATCGAGGTATCAGTGTCTGCAGATGTTATGGACCTTCTGGAAAGATTAAATTCAGAACTGCCTGAAGGACTTGAAGCGCTTGAAATATTGCCTGTGCCGATAAACAAAAGCTCGCTAAACGATATCATCTCCTGCTATGAATACGAAGTGGGTATTGACGACAGCGCAAAGAGTAAAATAGATTATTTTCTTAACCTCAGCCAGTGTATAGTCTCAAGGAAGGATAAACCGGTTGATATAAGGCCTATGGTGAAGAGTGCCGGGATATCGGGCAGTAGTCTGCTTTTGACGATCGTTGACACGGAGAGCAAAGCAAGAGTGCATGAGATCTTAAAAGAGATATTTCAGACCTCCATTGAGGAGATAACGGCTTTACCTGTTAAAAGAGTCCGCCTTTATGGGTATAATATAAAGGATAATCTCCAAAAGGTTTGCTAATATCCTGAGGTCGAAGCGACTTGAATCGAGTGGCAAGGGGTCGAGGAGTCAAGGGTTCGAGGATTCTAGTGAAAAATACATAAAATAAATAAGAAGCAAGACACTTTAATCATTCTGTCATTCCCGCTTGTCGGGAATCTTTTTGATAGACCGATTCCGGACAAGCCGGAATGACTGGTTCTGGAGATCTGAACTATATTAAGTGTGAGAAGAACCAATATACTATGCTAAACCCCATAAATAAGGAGACGGTTTGAGCGGAGAGATAGTAATTAACTCAACCCTCGAAGAGACCAGAGTTGCCCTGCTCGAGGCAGGAAACCACCTCGCCGAGCTATACATTGAAAGGGCAAAAGACGCCAGTCTGGTAGGTAATATCTATAACGGCAAGATTGTCAAAATCCTTCCGGGTATGCAGTCCGCCTTTGTTGACATAGGTCTGGAGAGGGCCGCATTCCTCCATGTAGCTGATGTCTCTTCAGAGTCAGATTATTCAATCTTCGGCGAAGAGATAGAGAACAGTTTTCCATTCGATCTTCCTATTGAAGACCTTTTACAGGAAGGACAGGATGTCTTCGTACAGGTCTCCAAAGACCCGATCGGGACTAAAGGAGCCAGGATAACGTCATACATTACCATCCCCGGCAGGTATCTTGTGTTAATGCCGGGAGTTGAACATATAGGAATTTCAAGAAGAATCATAGACGCAGATGAGAGGTTAAGGTTAAAGGACCTGATAAGCTCTGCCAAGCCCCAGAATTTCGGCTTTATTGTAAGAACCGCAAGCGAGGGCTGTACCGAGGAAGACCTGAAGAAGGATATAGAGTTCCTTTTGCGTATCTGGGAAAGTATTCAGATGAAAAAAGAGACGGTCAGTTCGCCGCATCTCGTTTACAGCGACCTTGATCTCTCTTTAAGAAGTGTCAGGGATCTTCTCGGGCACGAAGCCGATACCCTGATCATTGATTCAGATAAAGAGTACAGGAAAATTGTAGAGTTTGTTAATACATTCTTCCCGGAACTCTCTGACAGGATAAGACATTACGACAAGCAGGAGATGATTTTTGACGCGTACGGGATTGAACTTGAGATTCCAAAGGCTCTTGGAAGACGCGTATGGCTCAAATCAGGAGGGTATATTGTAATTGATCAGACCGAGGCGCTGATTTCCATAGACGTCAATACTGGAAAGTTCGTCGGCAAGATCTCGCTTGAAGATACCATACTTAAAACAAATATTGAAGCTGTAAAAGAGGTCGCTTACCAGATACGTCTAAGGAATCTCGGCGGCATCATAATAGTAGATTTTATCGATATGGAGAAAGAGGAAAACAGGGAGAGACTCTTTTCTGTCTTTGAAGAAGCAATGAAGAGGGACAGGGCAAAATGCACCATACTGCAGGTCTCCGAGCTCGGGCTTATTGAGATGACCAGAAAGAGGGTCCGTGAGAGCCTGGGACGGGTTCTTTGCGAGCCCTGTCCATACTGCGACGCCAAGGGTTTTGTTAAGTCCCCGACAACTGTCAGTTACGAGATATTAAGGGAACTCAGGAAGATAGGTTCACAAAAGAAAGACAGCCAGATAATTGTAACGGCCCATCCATCCATAATGAACTTAATCTACGAAGAAGAGAGGGAGAGGATCGAGGAGATCGAGAGGGAGAGCGGCCTTAAAATAATAGTGAGAGCGGAAAATACCTACCACCAGGAATACTTTGAGGTCTCAACACCATAGGTTGCGGTTGTATGACTGCAGGATGAAGACGTTCTTCGCTTATTTCAGTTTAACTACACAATCCAGATTCCTGATAATTTCAGTTATGACATACTCGTAAAAAGTTGTCATCCCCGCGAAGGCGGGGAACCAGAGACTTTATTTAATGACTGGATTCCCGCCTTCGCGGGAATGACAATCGTTATGGGATCAATCTGTTTATACTGTCATTCCGGCTTGTCCGGAATCAAAGAGGTATACGATTCCGGACAAGCCGGAATGACAAAAAACTGCTTTTAAGGATTTATTACGAGTACATCAACTATAACCTTCGTTATAATACGTGTCAGGCAATCAAAAAATGGAACACAATAAAAAGTTCGAAAAACTGAAAGCCAATCTAAAGAGGATGGAACGCGTCCTTATCGCCTACTCCGGAGGAGTGGACAGCACCCTCCTGCTTAAGACAGCCTCTTTGTCAGGTTTAAATGAGATACTTGCCGTTACTTCATCTTCAGAAAGTGTGCCGAGAAAAGAGCTCCAGTTCGCAAAAGAACTGACCTCATCCCTTAATGTAGCACACAGAATAATAGAGACAGATGAACTTAAAGATAAAAACTATTCGAGCAACCCGCCCGAAAGATGTTACTACTGCAAAAAAGAGCTATTCGGCAGGCTCAGTGAGATCGCTGAAGAAGAAAATTACCCCTTTATACTCGACGGCACAAATGCAGACGATATAAACGACTGGCGTCCGGGCAGGAAGGCAGCGATGGAGA
>CAXMSH010000064.1:0-6555 GCA_964195875.1 Thermodesulfovibrionia bacterium | reverse complement strand
GAAGGATCGGCAATGAAGTCGGGATCTCAATCTCTCGTTCATCTGTTGTTTCAACGTTGGCCATTATTTCTCCTTTTGTAAGGTTAATATTGTTGATAAAAGGTATTTTCTGAATTCTGTTTTAACAGAGGGGCTCTTAAGGGCAAGTTCTACTGTGGCCTTAAGGTATCCGACCTTATCACCGGCATCGTATCTCCTGCCGTCAAAAAGAAACCCGTAAATCGGTTTCCTTTTCAGCAGGGCCTTCAGAGCGTCTGTAAGCTGTATGGCAAGATCAGAGGGGGCGGAAGAAGCGGACGGTTTCTCAACCATATCTGAAATCTTGTAGATATTCTTCTTTATCTCCCTGCCGGCTATTACTCCGTACCGGTGGATCTCACTCTTTGGCACCCTCTGCAGGGCCAGTATAGTTGCCTGATACTTATTGTATAACCTCATCATACTTCCGAGGAGGTTATCGTCAGGATCAATTATATCGTCGCTAAGGAGCACCGCAAAGGCCTCGTTCTTTATAAAGGGTTTCGCGCAAAGAATAGCATGCCCGAGTCCGAGCGGTTTCCCCTGTCTTATATATGCGAACTGGTTCTGAGAAAGCTGCCGAATCTCATTGAGCATCTTCTTCTTGCCCTTGCTTTTAAGGTTCTCCTCAAGTTCCCACGCGCTGTCAAAGTGGTCTTCAATAGCCCTTTTGGATTTGCCGGTCACCATCAAAAATTCCTTTATCCCGCATCTCTGTGCCTCTTCAACCGCGTACTGGATCATGGGCTTATCAACGATAGGCAGCATCTCCTTTGGTGATGCCTTTGTAGCCGGTAGAAACCTTGTTCCGAGCCCGGCCGTGGGTAGAACGGCCTTTGTTATTTTTTTTGACATAGAGTGTTCCTTAGTATTATTCTATAATAATTAACAAAAAGACGCTATATATTACCACGTTATTTTAGTTAATGAAAGAGGTGCGTTTCGCTTGTAGTCGTAACTAATTACTGTTATTATTAGAGAGCGTGAATTATTATACCGTTTAAAAAACTATTACTTAAAGGAGGGTTTAATATGAGGATCGAACTTGAGGGGAGTCTCTTGAAGATGACCCCGGAAACTGACCGTGAAAAGACAGAGCTTAACCAGTTGTGGACGATAATAATAGGGTGTGTCAGCGAAGGAAAGAAGCTGGTGCCTGTCGGAGAGTATATCCCCGGGGTTAAGGAGGTTGCGGTTTTTAATATAGAATAGGTGCAGGGGTCCAGGATGGGAAAAGAGTGTGTTGTAAAAAATACAGGACTTAGAGGCGTGAAAGTCGCCGATACCAGGATAAGCTTTATAGACGGCGAAAAAGGCATCCTGGTCTATAGAGGGTATCGTATTGAAGACCTCGCGAAATTCTCTACGTTTGAGGAGGTTGCCTGGCTACTGCTAAAAGGAGATGTTCCTTCCCCCTCCGGGTTAGATGATTTCAGGAAGAGACTTGTGGAGATGAGTGTTCTTCCGGATTTTCTGCTGAAATCAATGAAGGCATGGCCCGTTGATACCTCTCCAATAAGCGCGCTTATGGCTTCTATCGCCATACTCGGCTTTTCCGACAGGACCGTTGATAATGAGAGCATTGAAGAGCATGAGGAGAGGGCGGTCAGGCTTATAGCATCCCTTTCTTCCGCAATGGTCGCCTGGGACCGTGTCCGACGGGGTCTTGAAATTCTCTCCCCTTTAGCTGGGCATGGTATTGCGTGGAATATCCTGTACTGTCTATCAGGTAAAGAGTGTGACCCTGAAATAGTGAAGGCCCTTGATGTCTGCCTTGTGCTTCACGCGGACCACAGCTTTAATGCTTCCACATTTGCCTGCAGAGAGGTCGCGTCGACAAAGGCCGACATGTATGCCGGAGTCCTGGCAGGAATTGCCGCTCTTTCAGGGCCGCTTCACGGAGGCGCAAACGAGAAGGTTATGGAGATGCTCACAGGTCTTCAAAATGAACCGGACGTTGAGGGGTGGGTCAGTAAGGAGATAAAGGATGGGAGGAAGATCATGGGCATGGGGCACGCGGTCTACAGGACGACGGATCCAAGGGCGGTATTCCTAAAGGAGATGGCAAGGCGGCTCGGTGAAAAATTTGGTAAAACGCGTCTCTGCATACTTTCTGAAGAGATTGAGAGGGCGGCCATCAGCATATTTGAATTAAAGGGTAAAACGGGTATCAAGCCTAATGTCGACTTCTACAGCGCGCCGGTCTACCACATGATAGGACTTCCGCATGACCTTTTCACACCTGTCTTTGCAGCCTCGAGGATCGTGGGCTGGTGCGCTCATATCATAGAGGAGAAGTTCGGGCTTGCACAGCAGAAACCATCGCTTTACAGGCCTTCGGCTGAGTATATAGGTAATTACTGCGGTTTGATGGGCTGTGAATTTAAAAAGGGCGGCAAAGAAGAGTGAAGCTTGCCGATGACGGTTACTGCTTTGTATGCGGACCCAGGAACCCTATAGGTCTCAAACTGGATTTCCGTTTTGACGGAAAGACCATAACCACCGAATTTATCCCGAAAAAGGAGCACCAGGGATATCTCAATATTGTCCACGGCGGTATCATCTCAACACTTCTTGATGAGGCGATGGTAAAGCTGGCGATCGCAATGGATATGCCTGCGGTTACAGCCCGCATGGATGTACGACTTAAAAAAGCCCTGGCTGTCGGCGAGAAGGTAAATGTCGAATCAGGGATAATTAAAGAGACAAGAAAGACTATTGATGCTTACGCAAGGGCTGTGAATGGAGATAATTTGGTTATCGCGGAGGCTAAAGGTAAGCTGGTGAAGGTTAAGCAATAAAAAGTGGCCAAGGGTCCCAGGTCGGATCGACTAAACTGCTACTCGTATCGAGATTCAAGGGGTTGAGTGGGAAGATCAAAGATCAATTTTTAATATTTCTACCAGCTTACCATTACTTCAAATCTTTAAAAATTCTTCAGTATATCAGCCAGTTTGAATATCATCTGTCCGTAGCCCTTGTCGGTAACCAGTGCTATCTGAGCAATAGCCGAGTCCGCAAAAGCAAACTGCGCAAGCGCGTAATACGCGATGGTGAACTGGCTTATGCTGATGAAACCTATGCCGAACTGGGAAATATTTATTATCCCCATCCCGAACTGTCCTATTGCAATTATACCCTTTGCGACTACCGGTCTTCTGTTTCTGTACTTGAATGATATATGCACAAGGGGCAGGCCGAGAAATTTTTGTTTTGAAATGTATTCGAACCCGACCCCGTCCCATTTATCCAATGCCGGTTTTGGTGCTCCGCATTTGGGACAGATAAAAGCGTCCCGGCTTACCATATTCCCACAGCCTCTGCAGGGCTTCAATTCTTTTGTCTCATGAGGATTCAGCATAAGATATAATTCAGGGTTTTAGAAACGGTGTTAATTAAATTGAAAGAATTCCTCTAAGCTTTGCTTCAGGTTTAATGAGCCACCTTTTTGTTTGTCATCCCCGACTCCGATCGGGAATCCAGGTCATTGCCAGTCTCGCCGAGGTCTGTAAAGGCGCAATCTTTTATCTTTATTTGTTCCCTCAAAAACCTACCTGCCAGCTCGAATCTCTGCCTCCAGATAAGTTTGATCATTTATCTTTTTTTTAGCTTTTAACACTTGGACACTTTTCGCTTCAGCGAATCCGCTCTCCACGGCGAGTCTTCGACCCTGTCGGAGAACCCTCGAATCCTTGAACCCTTTTTAAATCAAATCATGTAAATACAAACATTGACTTATACAAATAAGCTGAACATATAAATCACAGTCTGACTTTATACTCTATTTCTTCCTGCCTGTTCTCCTCACTCCTCAGCACCTTAACCTTTACAACATCACCGCTTTTCTTGTATAAGAGATGTATTTTGACATCTTCAATACTACTGGTACTCTGCCCGTCCATGGAGATGATTATGTCTCCGGCCTGCAGACCCGCTTTCTCAGAGATGCTCTTTTCAGGGAAACCGGATATCTTGAGGTTCTCCTCATCAATATTCAGAAAAACCATCAACCTGGGGCTGGTTATGCCTTCAACCGGTTTCGGGAATACTACATGGTCTGCGATGCCATCGATAAGGCTTGCATCAATGAGTATAATTGAGTAGGTTTCTCCGTTCCGTCTAAACGCCCTCTTTGGAATCCCGGAACCAAACTGAAGATGTCCCTGTCCGGCAATCACTATCATCTGTTTGGCAGGGTTCATCTTGAGAAAATCATCTATAGAGAGAGCCATCGTCTCATCCCATAAAATCTGTGACTGATAAAAATAATCGAAATTCTTCTCCTTCCAGTCATTGTGATACCTGAATACTCCACTGATTCTCTCCATGTACTCACTGTCAGAGAAATCCATATCAGCCGGAACGCGTTTCCGCTCGCTTTCAGTCAGTGAACCGATACCGTTCTTTGAGACCTTATCGATAATCTCACGATCCATGTTCAGCGCGACAACGGGAATACCGTTTGCCCGCGCAAATCTGAGTATAGGCTTATACAGGTTATAATCAAAGCGCCATCTTTTATAATATTCAGACAGGCTCAGGAACTCACGTTCGTCGATTATGCCCGCTATATAGTCGTCAAGTATCTTCTGAAACGGCCTCTGGAACATCTCCATGCCGATGGCCATATTATTATTTTTTTGGAATATATTCCTGATAATATCGAGCTGGACCGCGTGATGGGAAAAGACATCATGAAATTCGCCCACATAGATTATCTTCTTTTCCGAAACCTTTTCTATAACATGACCAAGACTGCTGACAGTCGATAGATCAACGGCAGGAACATTCTCCTTTAGCTCCATAGCAATACCTCTCTGTGAATCATCGATAAATTTATATATATTTTTGCCGCCTTCAAAATATACTTCACTGTATTTTCCGTAATGGTCCATCTTCCTTAAGCCTGCTTCAACCTCCTCATCTGATCTGCCGTGAAAAATACCTATAACCCTGTCCGGGTTCCATGGATTTTTCTTCACGGTAATGCTGAAGCCTGCATCAGGGGTATTTAGCCGCCCGAAAAGTTTTGATATCAGCGGGTTGTCGTATCCGGGGACTATCACAGAAGAAGATTTTATTGTGGAGTATGTTATCTCCCCTGCCCTTTTTGATTCAGCCCCCCTACCCTTGAATTCTTCAACAACGCCACTATAGATATTCGCGCCTGTTTCCGGCAGTGAAATAACAAGATCCTTGCTGGAAAGTATCCCGGCTATAACAGGCGGAAATTCACCTTCCAGGAGCCTCCTGGCTATGTCATAATCCTCGTCAATGATAATTTTATCAGGCTCATTAGAGATGAAAACACTGAAATCGTTCATCTCTTCTGTAACCCTGAAGAACCTCTTACTACCGATGCCGTTTGTATAAATAGTAACCGGAACATCCAGTTCATAGAGATCACCATTTTGTTTGATGCTGAAACTGAGCTCAAAACCATCTTCATGGGAGCGGAGATCGGTTCCATGCAGGGTCACTTCAGGCAGACCCGGAAGATCTAACCATTGACTGAAGAAGTGGTCCAGTTTCCCGCCGTAAGACTCTTCAAACGATGACTTCAGGCCGTTCCATGAGGCTTTCTGATACCGGTTAATCATGATAAAATTCCTCAACGCACTGTAAAATTTATCTTTACCCAATTTATTATTTAACATATGAAAGACCATCGCTGCCTTCCCGTATCCGACAGAACTTGACGCATGGTCAAATCTCCTCCTGAAGTCTTTAACAGGAAAGTCATTCTCTTCATTCAGGTAACTCATGTAATCAACCATTATCTGCTTCCTGTACTTCCAACCACTGCCTTCAAGCTCTTTGTAATAATGGTCCGCGAGGTATGTCGTCAGGCCTTCCGCCCAGTTACCGCCTTCACCATCAATATAAACAAGGTTTCCAAACCACTGGTGCAGAATCTCATGCCCGAGCGATGTCTCAACTATAAATGGAAGACGTACAACACTGCTTCCAAGCAGTGTGAATGTCGGCATGGAGAATCCGGTGGGAAGAAAGTTCTCAACGATTGAGAACCTGCTGAAGGGGTATTTACTGATAATATCTTCATATAGTTTCAGGTATCTTTTTGTAAATTCAATATATTCACCCGCGAGCCCTGAGTCTTCTTCAAAAAAGTATGTATAGATTTCAGTAGAGTTGAAGTTATCGCTGAGTACACTATACCTGTCTGAAGCCACGAAATTGATCCCATCCAGAGGATGTGGAAACTCAAAGTAAAATTCAACAAATCCGTCTTTTGATATCTTTGTTATCTGATCTGCCTCGGATATCGCCTCGTAACCCTCGGGAAGGGTCGCGGTAAGACTATAACTGCTAAGTCCGCTGACTCCGGGATACCAGTTGCCTGTAAGAGAGATTCCCCTGGCGTCTATTACGTTTTCAATAGAACCGGGGTCGCCGACATCAGGGGATCGGGTGGATTTAAAGACAGCTTCATACCTTATCTCAAGGAGCCCGTCCTCCTCAGGCTCTATGTTAACGATGGGTTCGTTTTCATCGAGGATAAGGGGCTTGTTATTC
>CAXMSH010000063.1:0-6587 GCA_964195875.1 Thermodesulfovibrionia bacterium | reverse complement strand
TACTTCTCCGGGTTTTGGTATCTGCCCGCCGCCGACCATCGCTACATCTGATAAGGTATGGTGTGGAGAGCGGAACGGCCTTATGGCTAAAAGGGACTGCCCGTACTTGAGGTTACCGACTACACTGTGAATCCTCGTTGTCTGAAGGGCCTCCTCAAATGTCATGTTAGGCAGTATGGTAGGTATCCTCTTGGCAAGCATCGTCTTTCCTGAACCCGGAGTGCCCACCATCAGGACGCTGTGAACGCAATATTACATTTGAGTATTAATTAGCAGCTCGCTTAATGTGAAACCATCATTTTCCTTGATTTCCTTTCCTGTTTTGATATATGTTGAAGTATCTAATCTATTCCATAGAAACAAAGGGAATCGAAAGTCATGAACATATACCAAAGAATCGTGCTTGTTCTGGGAGCCATTGCTTTAGTTGTTGGGTTATGGACCGTGCCTTCAATGGTTCGCTATGATGGAAGAAATATGCCTATTGAAGAAGCTCGTATTGCTCGTGCTGAAGATAAACTTTGGTATTTATTTGCTGAGATGGATCTTGTGCAAGGGCGTAAAAGGAAAGACTTCAATAGTCAGGAGGAACAACTCAAATACGAAAGAATGTTAAAGATAAAACTTGATGGAAGAGGCTTTGCCGCATCCAGGCCTTTAGGAAAACCTTTTCGTTCTGTCGGAGAAATTATTCTAAGAGCTTTGATTGTTCTTGGGACAACAACCTTATTATGTATCGTCATGAAGGATATAGAAGAGTTATTTAAGAATAAGCCTGAAAAGCAATCCTATATTGATTCAGATGGAAACGAACAGAATAAGAAACCGTCAATTATTGAAAGAATTTCAATAAAGTCCTACACTACAGCCGTAAAAAAAACCTTATCAAATATTTACAATTCATCCCTTCTCAGAAAAGGTTATGGTAGTGTGAAATTTAATAATCGTGAAGAATATGATAAATGGAAACTAGACAAGATTAAAGAGAAAGAAACGGGAAAAGAGAATTTGAACAGCAGGCAGGTTTTGATGGCAAAAGTGTTACGAGTTAAAAGATGGATACTTAACATCTGGCATCTTATGGATACAAAATAAGAACAGGGATGATGCAGGATTTGTGCTGTCATATTACTGCTTCAAAGCCCCCCTTACCCCCCTTTTCTAAAGTGGGGAACTAAAAGGAATTGGATTCTCGATGCTAATCGGAGTTTAGTCGATCCGACCAAAGAGTCGCTTCGACTGTTCTCAGCTTACTGCCTAATGGGAAAAACTTCATAAGAATTCCTGGATTCCCGCCCAGAGTATCACGGGAATGACAAGCAGGAAACCCTGGATTCCCGATACCAACCTCGGGTTTGTCCCGCCTCTTTGGGATATATTGGGTGATGACGAAAAAGACTTTGTAAGGTCTGGTTTTACACGTATATTATGTGTTAATATATACAACTATGACTAAAATAATAATTAATAAATCCAACTTTTTCCTGAGCTTATTGGCGTTACTTTTTATCTTTTCTTTCGTTAATCCGGCATACTCTTTTGATGTAAAGGGTGAAGGCTGTACCACGGAGTGCATCCAGTGCCATGATATAAATTTGGAGGAGGCATCAGAGATCCTCAAGGGTCTTGTGGAGAAGGTGGTAAGCGTAGAGGACGGTCCGGTCAGGGGCATGTGGGAAGTTGAGGTTGAGGCTCAAGGAAACACCTTTCCTGTGTACCTCCATTATTCAAAGAAATACATTATAGCTGGAAACATTATTGATATTAAGACCAAAGAGCGGGTCGGTAAAACCCCAAAGCCTGCCAAACCCGCCAGGGTTGATCTGAAGAATATCCCCCTTGAAGATGCCTTTGTTATAGGAGACCCGTCCGCGGAGAATAAAATTATCGTCTTTGATGACCCTGACTGCCCGTTCTGCAGGAAGTTTCATACCGTTATGAAGGAAGTAGTATCCAGAAGAAAGGATATAGCGTTTTATATAAAGCTCTTTCCCCTTGAGAAACTCCATCCGCAAGCCTATAACAAGGCAAAAGCGATAGTGTGTGAGAAATCTCTCAAACTCCTTGATGATGCCTTTACCGGCAAGCCGATCTCGTCTCCGACATGTGAGACAGATCAGATTGACAGGAATATTGAGCTTGCCTCAAGCCTCGGTATATCAGGCACCCCGACTTTAATACTCAAGGACGGTCAGATAGTGCCGGGTTATCTTGAGGCTGACAGGCTGATTGAGATTGTTGACAGTGTTGTCACTGATATCGGCAACGGAAAATAGATCGGCTTCCTCATCGCCGGCACGCTTTACCGGTAAACCCTCCCAGATTAATGAGACACATCAGGCTCATACTTCAGTACGACGGCACGGATTATCCAGGCTGGCAGGTCCAGAAAGATAGAAGGACTGTTCAGAGCCTTGTCGAGAACGCGGTACATATTATCACTGGTGAAGATCCCCGCGTTACAGGTGCTTCAAGGACAGACGCGGGAGTCCATGCTCTTGAACAGACAGCGTCTTTTATAACCGGTTCATCCCTTGATGCTGATGTAATCAGGCGTGCCCTTAATGCCAATCTTCCCAAAGACATCAGGATATTGGAGGCATCAGAATGTCCTGATGATTTTCATCCCAGATACAGCGCTGTAAGCAAGTGGTACTCATATCTTATCACTCACTCCCGTCATTCTTCGGTTTTTCTAAGAAGATATTCATGGGATCTTCCCTATGATCTTTCAGGAGCTTTAGGGAAGATGCGGGAGGCTTCGGATTATCTCAGGGGTGAGCATGATTTCTCTTCCTTTCGTGCCTCCGGCTGTGGTTCAAAAACAGCTGTCAGGAAGATTCTGAACATTGAGGTCTCTGAATCTTCTTCCATTGATTTCATGACTTTCAGTATTAATGCTCCTGTCATCAAAATAAGTATTAAGGGCAATGCCTTTCTCAGGTATATGGTCAGGAATATTGTCGGTACTCTTGTTGATGTAGGAAGGGGAAGGACACCTCCTTCCGGAATTAAAGATATACTGGAATCAAAGGACAGGTCCTCTGCCGGTATTACGGCCCCGGCACATGGACTGTTTCTTGAGAAGATAGATTATTAAGAAAGGGGGCAAAGGGGCAAAGTAGCAAAGGCACAAAGGGACAGAATAAGAAAGAATAACTTTCATAAATATAGTTTTTAAGCTTTGCACCTATGTGCCTATGACACTTTGAACCTGTTCTTTGCCTTTGTGCCTCTGTGCCTTTCTCCTTGCTTCTGACTCCTGAATTCTGACTCCTGTTTTTCATCCCACAACATTATACTCCCGCACCCTGATTCCGACGCCAAGGTCCCGGGCGATCTCCCTGCATTTATCAACGTCTATTTCAGGGACACTGACAACTGTGACGTTAACTTCAGGAATGCATTTTTTCGACTCCTTTATGAATGAAATGACGTTGTTAAAGGAGTTTTTTATAAGGGGTTTGCATATCTTCTGATATGTTTCTTCATCCTCGGCGTCAAGGCTGATCGAGATGCTGTCAACGAGTCCCTCCAGTTCAGGCAGTATGTTCCTGTTATTAATCGCGTTGCCGTGTCCGTTTGTATTAACTCTTACCTTTCCCCCCTGATCTTTTATCCATCGGGAGACGGTCTTTATGAGATCAAGCCTCAAAAATGGTTCGCCAAGTCCGCAGAAGACCACCTCTTTATAAAGGCCCGGGTCGCCGATCGCTTTGATTAACTCCTCTGCAGAAGGCTCTCTTTCGAGTTTCAGGTTATGACCCTTAACATAGCTTGTATCAGACCTGACACAGAATCCGCACCTGTTTGTACACCTGTCGGTAACATTCAGGTAGAGAGAATCCCTTATACGGTAGGCTATCTCTCCCTTTTCAGGTATGGAGCCGATATTGAAGAGTCTCATTGCATTGAGTGTTGTGATCCTTGAGATATCCTCCATGCTTACCCCTCTGGTATCAGCAAGTTCCTTTGCGGTATATTTTACAAATGATGGTTCATTCCGCTTGCCTCTCATCGGCACCGGGCTCAGGTAGGGAGCATCTGTCTCAATAAGGAGACGCTTGTCAGGCAGGGTCTTTGATATATCTCTTAGTTCTGTTGCGTTTTTGAAGGTAACAGGTCCGGCAATAGAGATATAAAAGCCCATCTCGATCGCCTTCCATGCCATCTCCTGATCTCCTGAAAAGCAGTGGAGTACACCCTTCAAACCTGCCGCCTCTTCTCTCAGGATTCTTATCGTATCATCTTTTGCTTCCCTGCTATGCACTATAACGGGCAGATCAGATTCTCTGGCCAGTGCTATCTGTCTCCTGAAGGCCTCTATCTGGGCATCCTTTGGTGAATGCATGTAGTGGTAGTCAAGGCCGATCTCTCCTATGGCTACCACCTTTGGCTGGTTTATCCACGTCCTGATTTTGTTTAATAGTGATTCATCCAGCGCCTTCGCGTCGTGAGGGTGAATTCCGACAGAAGAGTATATATTTTCATATTCCACGGATAAACGGAGTCCATTTATATTCCCTATCTCATCGGAGCCAACGTTTATGATATATCCGATACCTTCAACCCCGGCACGTTTTATTACCTCGTCCCGGTCATCCTTAAACGCCTTCATCTCAAGATGACAGTGTGTGTCAATTAACATAGATCGCATCTTTTTATTGTTCTTTTACTGTAATTTTGTTTATAATTCAATGTAATTATATATATTATGAGAAGTGATAAAAACCCGATAATCAAAACAAAGATTCTCTGCCCCACTATCATACTACTCCGCGGGTCGTATAAAGCCGTTTTCGTGCACATTCCGATGATTCAGAAGATAAAAAGCCGACAGGAATGATTTGTGACCTGAAATTTATAAATAATTTGTCTATCCCGGCGGTTCCGCCCTGTGGCGCATTATTTAGTGCGTGTCAGCCCGGAATGCAGCAATTTTTATCTTATTTAAATTTCAGGGCTTTTGTCAAAGCAATTCCTTGTATTTTCTGGTAATATATTATAATTTTCCAATTGAAAGAGAGGAGGGGGAATATTGAAAGACAGCGAAATATCAGATATCTTAAAAAAGGAGAATGAGGAGTTTAGAAAACTGGAGGAAGAACACAAACTATTGAAACAGAACCTGTCAGAATTAAATAAAAAGAAGATCCATTCGACTGAGCAGGAGATGAATAAAAAGAATATGCAGAAGCAGAAGCTGAAGACCAAGGATCTTATGGCAGAAATGATCAGGAAATACAAACAGAATAAGAATTAAATTATTTTTATAACTAAAAAGTGCGGGATTATAGAATTTCTTAATTTACAGCTTTCTATAATACCTGACATAAAAACATAAAATTATGAGAAGCGATTCGATTAAAAAAGGTCTTGAGAGGCTTCCGCACAGGGCACTGCTGCATTCCACCGGGATTCCTAAATCCGAGATGGGTAAACCATTTATCGGGGTAGCTACAAGCTTTACGGATCTTATCCCCGGACATTCCGGCATGCGTGACCTTGAGAGGTTTATTGAAAAGGGTGTTCATACTGGCGGGGGCTACCCGTTCTTTTTTGGTATCCCCGGTATCTGTGACGGTATCGCTATGGGACACAAGGGTATGCATTACAGTCTGCCGTCAAGGGAACTTATTGCTGATATGATAGAGACCGTTGCGGAGGCCCACCGGCTTGACGGCCTTGTGCTGCTGACTAACTGCGATAAGATAACACCGGGGATGCTTATGGCGGCCGCGCGTGTTGATGTCCCTTCCATAGTGGTAACTGCCGGGCCCATGCTTGCAGGGAACCTGAGGGGCAGGAGACTCTCCCTTGTGAATGATGCATTTGAGGCCATCGGCAAATACAAGAAAGGGCTTATTAACGATAAAGATGTTGAGGAACTTGCGTTGTGCGCCTGTCCGGGGCCGGGATCATGTCAGGGAATGTACACTGCTAATACAATGGCATGCGTTGCAGAGGCGCTGGGTATGAGTCTTCCCGGTTGCGCCACCGCTCTTGCGGTCTCTTCAAAGAAGCGGATGATAGCTTTTGAAAGCGGAAAGAGGATTGTGGAACTTGTAAAGAAGAAGGTAACTCCGGGAAAGATTCTGACCATTAAGGCTTTTGAGAACGCCATAAAGGTTGATATGGCTCTTGGAGGCTCTACAAATACTGTTTTACACATACCCGCGATCGCTCATGAGGCAGGGGTGACTCTGTCACTTGACCTATTTGATATAATTAGTAAAAAGACTCCTCATATAACTAATATGCTCCCCGGAGGGGATCATTATCTTGAGGACCTGGAGTATGCCGGAGGAATTCCCGCCGTTATGAAGAGGTTGAAGGCGGGACTTAACAACACGATAACCGTTTCCGGCAGGAAGATTCATGATATTGCAAAAGCCGCTGAGATTATGGGGCCTGATGTTATAAGACCGCTTAATAAAGCGTACCATAAGGAAGGGGGCATTGCGGTCATGAAAGGTAACATTGCTCCGGACGGTGCGGTTGTTAAGCAGTCAGCTGTGAGTAAAGGAATGATGAGTTTTCAGGGCAGGGCCAGGGTCTTCAACTCAGAGGAGAGCACCATGAAGGCT
>CAXMSH010000062.1:0-6604 GCA_964195875.1 Thermodesulfovibrionia bacterium | reverse complement strand
TTGAGTCATTAAAAAACTCCCTGTCAATATCGTTCAATGATATCAGGATCACTGATTCTAAAGCTTCAACTGATAATAACGTCAGTTTTTCAATGGTTATGAAGGGGAAGCAGATATGATAAGAGAATTCATTTCTGACAGGATTTCATTACTTCTTATGACCTCTATCATGGCTGTAACAATCTTTATAATTACTATGTCAATCATTGTTGGAGATAAAGAAAAGAAAAATATGTCATTAAAGAACCAGCTCACAGAGATAAATTCCCTTTCAGAGGGGCTCCTGCAGATTAAAAGCATTGTCAGTTCTAAAGAGAAAAAGATAGGTTTAACAAATTCAACCGGGGTTGTCTCTTCCCTAGAGCAGATCCTCAAGCAATTAGGGATAGAGGCAAGTGTTATAAAACCATTAGAAAAGAGACACGTAAAAGAATTTGTAGAGCAGGATGTAGAACTTGAGATAAAGGATATAGACCTTAACAGCATAGTCAACCTGATTTATAGAATAGAGAACGCTCCGCAGCCGATCAAGATAAAAAGCACACTTATAAAAACCTCTTTTGAAAATCCAGACAGGTTCATATTAAAACTCACCGCTTCACTTATCAGCAAGGGCTGAACTCTCACTATTACCGATGATAATATTTCGTAACATTATATTTACCATAATATTTATTGCCGTTTTCATTCTCCTCTTCTGGTTCTTTGCAATCCCGGATGATTTAATCAGAGTAAAGATCGAAGAGAGTTTGGCAGGCCTGAATAACCAGGAAATTCGAGTTTCAACGGATAACATAAAGAAAGGGTTATTTTTTTCAGTACATTCAAAGAACATTCAACTGGAAATCGGAGACAAACCGGCACTTAGTATCACTGAACTCACCGTCAGAATCAATCCCTTATATTTCATAAGGAAACAGATAGCCTTTTCAATAGAAGGCCGGATGGGTTCTGGTTATGTCAGCGGCTCACTCAGATTTCCAGGCGGCGGAACCCTGAGGATAAAAGATGTTGAACTTGATTCAATACCTTACCTGCAAAGCCTCGGAATTAAAAGCACGGGACTTATCTCAGCACACCTCGTTATAAAAGATAACACCGCGAAGGTTGTATTTGAAATACCTGATTTAAATATACAGGAATACAATAAAATGACATCCCCCCTGTTAACAACTTTTCACACTGCCCAGGGAGTCCTTAGCATTGTTAATGATAATATACGGATTGATTCATTTGGGCTTGAGGGAGAAAAAGGTTATGCGCGGGTAAAGGGAAATATAACGGCAGAATTTATGAACCTGACACTGGAGCTGATGCCGTCAGCCGGAGAGCTGAGCCCCGCGGAATTAATGCTAATCGACAGATACCTGCAATCGCCTGGATATTATGTAATCCCGTTTAACCAAAAAACGACAGTTAGCCGCTGAGTTACGCAGATCGAAATGGACAATTTAAGAACTAAAGAACTAATTCCTAAATACTTAATTTCTTATCAATAATCCACTAAATATCTTTAAGGGCTTTGTGTCTTTACGAAAATATATTTAGTCAGTGTAAGTCAGTGGCAAAATAATTTATTTTGTCAGGCGATTAGTTGAAATCCTTTATGAGATCAACTTCTTTCCAGCCTCATATGCGTCTTTTAACGCGGTAGGGTGGTCCTTTATTGCCCCCTTTTCGTCTATTAAGGGATATATAAGAGAGGTGTGTTCCGGTATGCTTATTGTCCTGAAAAAGGCCTTTGCTGTTGCAGCGCCGCACGTATAGCCTGTTTCCTGTTTCATCCCTCCCACCATCAACAGCAAACCCTTCCTTCCATAGGGACCATCAGGGATAGGCCTCTTTAACAGATACTTCCCGCACCAGAAAGACTGACACCTGTCTATAAGCGCCTTAACCTGAGCAGTAAGTCCAAGAAAGAAGATAGGAGATGCGAGAATAAATCTGTCACCATTCCTGATCGCGTCATAAACTTCGCCCATGTCATCGTCAATAACGCATTCTCCTGATTCTTCACAACCGCTGCAGTTAAGGCATGGCGAGATATTCATGCTTCCAGGTCTGAACGCAGTCACAACGTGACCGTCCTCATTCACCGCTCTAAGGGCGTTATCGAGAAGAAGTTCTGTATTTCCCTTATCCCTCGGACTTCCATAAAAGACAACAACCTTCATCTCATTCTCCGGTCATGACATAAAGTAAATACTCAGGTGCAAAGTGACAAAGACGCATAGGCACAAAGGTTAACAGAAATACAAGAAAAGTTTTTTATCCTTATTTTTCACTTTGTGCCTTTGCCACTACCTGTCCCGTAGTCTCATCTTTACGTTGACTGTAAAGCTTACGGGATGTGCCTTTGTGCCTAATTGAGTAGTTACTTTTATAATAAATATATGATGGTTATTTCATGAACCTGTATATTAATCACTTTTAAAGTATAAACCTGAACTACTCACCAAATCCTCATCATACGGGCTCAAACGCATCTTTTGGAGCATTACAGACAGGGCATGCCCAATCGTCCGGCAGGTCCTTAAAAGGAGTCCCTTCAGCCTCTTCATCATAAATATATTCGCATATTGTACACCTGTATCTCATACGTCACCTCCTGATGTTAGTGTTATGGATATAAGGGTTATCCGCCCTCAAGTATCCCGTGTTCATCCCACATGAACCAATCGCCTGTATCCTTCAGATACCTGTATGTATTCTCGAGTATTTCATAATGCCTCTTCTCTTCAATAGTCAGGACTTCAAACAGCCTCTTTTCCTTCTCTTCTTCTGCTTCAAGAGCGGCTTTCTGATAGAAATTATATCCCTCTTTCTCAAAATCAAGTGCTATCCCCACCGCCTGAATCTCATCTGTTGTTACGCTGACCCTCTGCATCATCTGGTCCTTAAGCTCCGAAAAGATGGTCTTGATATCTTTTTCAGGATTAACAACACTCAACTCAATATCCATGTCTTTCATGATACCATCAAGCATTTTGAGGTGCCTCTTTTCATCCTCTATAAAACCCTCGAAAATCCTTTTTCCGAGAGGATGTGAAGTCTTCCCTCTCGCGTCAGTATAAAACCTTATGGCGTCTGTCTCCATCTTTAAAGCCGTCTCAACCGCACTGCTTAATGACATAATAACCCTCCTCATTATCTTTAATATGCGACAATTCTTAATGCAATTGAAAAATCATCCGCCTATCCTATCAGTTACACTTACCATATCAATTACCGGTATCTTCGGGGCGCTCTCACCAAGCAGTGTATCGGCAAGACTCTGGGAAGCGCTTCGATACTTAAGTACAGCATCGATCTTCAAGGGGAATACGGCAGAATCCGGTAACATGAATGAGTATCTTTCAATCACATATCCCTTTGGCGGTATCCTGTAGTCATAGAGAACCCTGTCTGCCATGGCAACATTCAGAACAGGTTCGCCCTTCTGATTCCCGAGCAGGGTATGATAGATAACCGCGTTCTTATCTATATTGCCATTCTTATCGAGCGCACCTGACCTGAAGACGGTTTCACCTTCTGAATCGGTTATGCTTACGTCAAGCCACATCTGTCTCACTTCCGTAATACCGGTAGGCAGGAAATGTCCGGCACCGGAATTAAAAACCTTGACCCTGAAGGATGAGAGTTCGTTCCTGCTGTATGAACTCTCCTTAATTATCTCCATATCCGCCGCGTTCTTTAGCCGCTCAACAGCCATCTTTGAATTAACTTCTCCGCCGAGGAGTTTTGTAACTACAGAGTTCCCTCCGACAAAGTAGTGTGTCCAGATATGCTCTCTGTCAGGTCCTGAATCAGCGGCCTTTCCAGGGTTGTCAGGTCTGCTGGTCTTTCCTGTTGAAGGGATCCCGGGCCTCTGTCTCATATGGCAGTCCTGACAGTGGACAGAAGTCTCAGGGTTGCCGGTGTTATAAGGACTGCCCTTCCATTCATTATATGTAGCTTCAATCGGAAGCCCGTTCTCGGCATGCGATACATTGTGGCAGAGCCCGCAGAACTCAGATCTTGTGTGGAGTTCAGAATACTTTGTAGCATGAAAATCGGAATCCGCATCCTTGCGGGGCCCCAACATAGTTGACGGGGAGTCCTCACCGCCTCCCGGGGAGACCTCATATCCTGCGTCTCCGATATGCTTGAGATCGCTTATATTATGGCACCAGTTACAGAATATTCCCTGGGCAGGCACCTCTGCAAGTTTGTCATAATCATCACCGGGCGATGAGATAGAGTAAGAACGGAAACCAAGAGGTGTGTGGCACTTTACGCATGCCTTCATTTCGAGTATCTCACCCGAGGAAGTCGCTTCCTTAAAGAACAGTTTAGTAGCAGAGCGCCAGATAGGATCTATGAAAGCCTTACTGTGCATGGAACCGCTCCACTGGTCATATATATCAGAATGACACTCACCGCAGACAGATGAATCAATGAATTGATCGACCCTCACTTTATCAAACTTGAACATAGCATGTTCTTCAGGGACATCCGGAACTTCTTCCCTCTTTTCAACTGCAACAGCTGGTGCTCCCATGCCGGCGAGGTATCCGGCTATTACAATCACTTCTGAGTCAGTAATCACCCCGCCGGAATATTTAGCCATTCTCGTAATAGTTCTCTCCCATGCCTCGAGACTTTTGGTCTTATTCAGGGCACGCTCAAGAAGATGACACTTAATGCACCTGTTTTCAAAGAGCTCCTTACCATCCTGATTTGCTGCTGAGACAACAGAAGCGGAAAATATTACAGCCAGCAAAATTATTAACTTTCTCACGAATGCCCCTCCCTCTTAATAAAGATTAAGATTAGCATTTTCATAATAAAATAATTAGTGATTGTTTTCAAACAAACGGCGCTTTCTGTCTTCACTTAATATGAGTTTAAGTTTTATAATCCGTTGTTTCTCCCATAAAACCTTCACCAGTCATCTCCATCGGTCTTCCACAGCAAACGAGAGTCCCAGTTCCATCCTTAGCTACCACAACCTCATTTGTGCATACAACACATTTATATTTTTCTCCAGATCTTGTGGACATACAGACTACCTCCGCATTACAATTATTTTATATAACAATTAAATCATAGTTCATAAGCATAATAAATGGAAAGCGAGTGTAATAATAAAAGTCATTGCATTAGATTCCCTGCGGCAAAATCGCAGGAAAGATCAATTAAAAGTTATATTAGAGATCAGGATTAATTATTTATTATATAATAACACTTAATATATTTTGTCATATTTTTTCTATTCATTATTTCCGGTAATATTTTCACTATTCTGATTTTACGGTTTTTACAAAAATAGATTAAGAATACCACACACCTTTATATGAGCAATAAACAGGAAATTTACATGCAGAAGGCCCTGACACTCGCCAGAATGGGAAAAGGCAGAACTAGTCCAAACCCTATGGTAGGCGCTGTAATAATCAAGGGCAACAGGGAAATAGCCTCGGATTATCATAGAAAATCAGGCTCACCCCATGCAGAGATACTGGCCCTCAGGAAAGCCGGAATAAAGGCCAGGGGAGCAACTATCTTCATTAATCTTGAACCGTGCTGTCATACCGACAAGAAGACACCTCCCTGTACAGGGGCTATCATCAGATCAGGAATAAGGAAAGTGGTAGTTGCCATGATAGATCCAAACCCTAAGGTAGCAGGCAAGGGGCTAAAAGAACTTCGTCGTGCAGGGATAGAGACAGAAGCAGGGCTGATGGAGAATGAAGCAGGAAAACTGAACGAATCATTCATAAAGTTTATAACAAAGAAGAAACCTTTTATTACTTTAAAGATAGCCCAGAGCCTTGATGGTAAGATCGCGACAGCCGGGGGCAAATCAAAATGGATCACAGGCATCAAAGCACGAAGGCATGTACATAGACTGAGAAATGATACAGACGCGGTGCTTGTTGGAATAGGTACTGTCATTAAGGACAATCCCTCTCTTGACTGCAGGATAAAGGGCGGTATTGACCCCTACAGGATAGTTGTTGACAGTGACCTGAGAATTCCATTAAAGTCTAAGGTTTTGGAATATAATGACGGGAAGACGATCATCGCTACAACCAGCAAAGCAGGAGGCAGTAAGACAGCTCTCCTGCGCGCAAGCGGGCATACAGTCCTGGTCATTAAGGACAATAAAGGCAGGGTTGATCTTAAAAGACTCGTAAAAGAACTCGCTCGGCTGGATATTACAAGTATTATGATCGAGGGCGGGTCGTCTATTAATGCGTCTGCTCTCTACAGCGGAATCGTTGATAAGGTCATTTTTTTCTGCGCGCCAAAGATAATAGGAGGTCTTGACGCCATCCCGTCGGTAGGAGGGATATCCCCGTCTTCTCTCACTAAAATATTAAGAATAAAAGACCTTCAGGTTGAACAGGTGGGTGATGATTTCCTTTTTGAAGGTTATGTTTAACCCGCGTATTTAAGATTGCACCTACTACTCTTCTATTTTGGGAAAATATAAAGTTGCTGATTAACGATTAAAATAAACAAAAGAAAAGGGCGGGAGATTTTCTCCCGCCCTTTATGAACTTTCTATTAATTATTTTAGCCAGTTATCTTATTTCTCCTCATATAGTAAATTGAACCA
>CAXMSH010000061.1:0-6615 GCA_964195875.1 Thermodesulfovibrionia bacterium | reverse complement strand
CTGACAAACCTTTCTGGGACAAAAGGGACAGGTTTATCCTGTCAAAGGGACATGCCGCCCCGCTTCTTTATGTAATAATGGCAAAAGCCGGTTATTTTTCGATGGAGACTCTTGACAGCCTGAGGACAATAGATTCCCCGCTTCAAGGTCATCCATGCTGCAAGAGTCTTCCCGGAGTGGAGGTTTCCACCGGTTCGCTGGGACAGGGTCTTTCCGTTGCTAACGGAATGGCTTTAGGACTGAGACTCGACAAGAAACCAGCCCGCGTTTACTGCATCATGGGTGACGGAGAGATTCAGGAGGGGCAGGTTTGGGAGGCGGCCATGAGCGCCGCGCATTATAAACTTGATAACCTGTGCGCCGTAATAGACAAAAACGGCCTGCAGATTGACGGTCCGGTCAAAGAGGTAATGGGGATAGAACCCCTTAATGATAAATGGAAGGCATTCGGCTGGCATGTAATCGAGTGCAACGGACATGACATAGGCGAACTATTACGGGCACTTGATGAAGCGGAAGATACAAAGGGCAGACCCACCATGATCATCGCTGACACGGTAAAGGGAAAAGGTGTATCAATCTTCGAAAATAAGGTTGAATTTCATGGGGCAGTCCCCAGCAAAGATGAACTGGAGACCGCTATGAAGGAGCTTGCAGATGACTGAAAAAATCACAGACACTGCTGATACGAATAAAGAGATTAAAAAACCAAAAGCAACAAGGGACGCCTACGGAGAGGCCCTGCTTGAGCTTGGAAAGAGAAATCCTGATATTGTCGCGCTTGACGCGGATCTTTCAGGATCAACAAAGACAAGCAAATTCGCTAAAGAATTCCCGGAGAGGTTTTTCAATATGGGAATTTCCGAGCAGGATATGATCGGAACCGCGGCTGGGCTGGCCCTGACCGGCAAAGTGCCGTTTGCCTCAACATTCGCGGTCTTTGAGACCGGAAGGGCATGGGACCAGATAAGATTGACCGTGTGCTATTCAAACACCAATGTCAAACTTGTTGCAACCCACGGAGGGATCACCGTAGGAGAGGACGGAGCGTCACATCAGGCGCTCGAGGACATTGCTATAATGCGGGCCCTTCCAAATATGTCTGTAATCGTCCCGGCAGACGCGGCCGAAACAACCTCGGTTATTCATTATGTCGCTGAATATAAAGGCCCGGTATACGTCAGGCTTGGAAGAGCAAAGGTGCCGTATGTTATGCCTGATAATTATGAGTTCAGGCTCGGAAAGGCCCATGTCTTCCATATCGGAAAAGACGCAAACATTATCGCGGCCGGGGTTATGGTTGACATTGCCAAAAGGGCCGCGGAAGCGCTTAAGAAGGAAGGTCTGGACACCGGAGTTATCAATATGTCCACAATAAAACCACTTGACGAAGATACAATCCTTGAGGCGGCTACCGCGTCAAGACTGATAATTACCGCTGAGGAGCACTCTATAATAGGAGGGCTCGGCGGGGCGGTATGTGAATTTCTTTCTGAAAGGCATCCTATGCCTGTAAGACGGATAGGCATTAATGACTCTTTCGGTTGTTCAGGAGGTGGTAGTGAACTCCTGGAATTCCACGGACTGACCGCCGAAAACATCATTAATACCGTCAGGACTAACCTGGGAAAATGATACAATTAACTAACGTTTCAAAATTCTATGATGAAGATATCATACTGAAAGATATATCCTTTATAGTAAATAAGGGTGAACTCTGTTACCTGACGGGGCCCAGCGGCGCCGGAAAGACCACCCTATTGAAACTTATATACAGGGCAGAGCGTCCTGACAATGGAAAAATATTCGTTGCCGGGTGGAATGTCGGGGAGTTGAAACAGCGTACTATACCCTTCTTAAGGCGTAATGTAGGTGTTGTCTTTCAGGATTTCAGACTTCTCCTGAACAAAACAGCTTTTGACAACATAGCTCTCGCGCTGAGAATCCAGGGTTTAAATCGAAGACAGATAGAAGAAGAAGTGAACGATGCTTTGGAGGAAGTCGGATTAAAGGGGAAGTCTCATACCCTGTCACAACACCTCTCAGGCGGTGAACAACAGCGGGTAGTCATAGCAAGGGCCATGGTATCAAAGCCCACCGTTATGCTGGCTGATGAACCTACAGGCAACCTTGATCCTGAAACCTCAGATATTGTCATAAAGCTCTTCAAGGAGATTAACGCCAAGGGGACAACGGTATTAATCGCAACACACAATAAAGAACTGTTCATCGGTACCGGCAGAAGGGTAATATCCATCAAGGATAAAGTTATTGAAAAGGAGTCTATCGCTTGAAGGTACTCGTTTATTCTTTTCAGACAGCCCTGAAGAATTTATGGCAAGCCAGATGGATAAATTTTCTGACTGTCATATCAATCAGCGTTGGCCTGCTTCTTCTTAGCGCTTTCCTGTTAATAACCATCAATGTCGATTCTGTAATCAACCGATGGTCCAGAGGATTCGGCATGGTCGTCTATCTGCAGGATAATATCGGCAGTGAAGATGAAGAGCACATTAAAACATTACTGCTGCAGGACAAGGAAATCCTGGAAGTAAAATACATTTCAAATGACGAGGCCCTTGATACGCTAAGGGAAGTCCTCCGATCACAGGCATCGGTCCTCGAAGAACTTGAAGATAACCCCCTGCCCTCCTCATTCGAACTCAAACTCAAGAGAGACATTATCAATCCCTCACTTGTCGAAAAAAAGGCTGCCCGGATCAGACAGATAGACGGAGTTGACGACGTTCGGTATGGTGAGGAGTGGCTGTCGTCATTAAACACCATCTCAAAGGCATTGAGCATCATTGCGATCTTCCTCGGAGGAGCGATATTCATAGCCATAACATTCATCACTTACACTACCATTAAAATACTCTTTTACAGAAGAATAGATGAGATAGAAACCATGAAATTACTGGGTGCAACAAGAATCTTCATAAAGCTGCCTTTCCTGATTGAGGGTCTCTTTATCGGCTTGTTCAGCGGAGTTGTAAGCTCACTATTGCTGTTTGTCATGCACTCCTTTACCGCTTTCAAACTGATCGAATTTCTCCCTTCACTCAGAGCGCTTGTGGTGCCGCTTCCCCTTGAGGGTTTCCTGGCGATACCGGCAGCCGGCGCAGTATTGAGCCTCATAGGGAGCTTTATTGCAACCGGGAGAATAAGGTATTAAATTGTCCTTTCGCTTTAAGTTATTCAATAAGACAGCCTCTGCATACTTATTGTCCGGCCTTCTGTTTTGTCTGATATCCGCAACACTCCTGGCAAATCCATTAACCGCTTCAGGTGCGGATCCCAAGAAGGAGCTCGGCAACATCAGAAAAAAGCTGAAAAAAGAAGAGCAGAAGATAGTGAAGGCCCTTAAGGAAGAAAAATCCATACTGACTGAATTAGAGATGATTGAAAAGTCTGTTATAAAGAAGAAGAGTGAGTTGAAATACTTCGATGGCCGTCTGCAACAGAGCCAGACAGAGATGAAACTTCTCAGAGAGGATATCTCGGCACTTGAAGTCAAAATGGAGAACAGAAAGGATTTGCTTAAAAAACGCCTCAAGACTCTATATAAGGAACAATACAGCGGTGATACCGCGCTCATACTGATCTCCGCCAGGAATTATCAGGACCTTCTCAGGAAGAGCAGGTATATCAGCCTGCTGGCAAATTATGACAGCAGTCTGATGGATACATATAGAGAAGGAATAAAGAACTATCATCTACAGCAGATGAAGATGGAATCACTGCAGAATGACCTCGAGGCAAACAAGAGAAATATCCGGAAAAACATGAATGAGATACAGGAAAAAAGGGCCAGTAAGGACCGTCTCCTTGCATCCGTCAAGGATAAACGCAGTTCCTACGAGAATATGGTGAGGGAGTTAAAGGATTCTTCAGTTAAACTCAAAAAAGTTATTATGGAACTGGAGAAGAAGAAGGTACCCGCATCTGTCACAGGAAAGGGTTTCAATTTCATGAAAGGCTCTCTTCCCTGGCCGATTGACGGCAAGGTCTTAGTTCCATTTGGTAAATATAAGGACCCAAAATATAATATCCCCGTATTTAAAAACGGCATAGAGATCAAATCAGAAGCAGGGGCCACGGCTAACTCTGTACACGGCGGCAGGGTTGTTTATGCCGACTGGTTCAAGGGTTATGGTCAGCTCCTCATTATAAATCACGATAAAGGTTACCACAGCCTTTATGGAAACCTTTCGGAGCTTTTTTATAAAGCTGGTGATATAATAAAAAAAGGAAGCAATGTCGGTAAAATAGGGGAGAATGGTTTATTAAACGTCCCCACACTCTATTTCGAGATAAGGCACAAAGGTAAGCCGATTGACCCGCTTGGATGGCTAAAGCAAAAGAGAAAGATAGGCACTAAAATGACTGGCACTGAAAAGACAGGTAAAAAAATTAAGAGGCAGATCAAGAAGAAACGATAAAGGTACAAAACTTACAGGCTCCGGTAGAGCTATGGAGGATCCACTTGAATAAGAGAAAATTTATTATATTGGCATTAATAACTGTAGTCGCATTTGCAGGCTTAATGGTCAGCAAATGGAGTCTGATAGAGACGGTAAGCGCCTATGAAAACGAGCACTATGACAGAATTAAGACATTCGCTGAGGCACTCTCTCTGATCAAGAATAACTATGTTGAAGAGGTTGAGGACAAAGATCTCCTCTACGGCGCCATTAAAGGGATGCTGATATCCATGGATCCCCACTCTTCATTTATGAATCCTGATCACTACATAGAAATGAAGATTGATACCAAGGGCGAGTTCGGCGGACTCGGAATACAGATTTCAATAAAGGACAATATGCTGACTGTTATAGCTCCTATAGAAGATACACCGGCTTACAGACTCGGGGTAAAGGCGGGTGACAAGATCATCAAGATAAATGATGAGTCTACAAAAGATATGAGCATTTTCGACGCAGTCTCAAAATTAAGAGGACCTAAAGGTACGTCAGTTACTATCACGATAATGCGTAAGGACCTTGAAAAGCCTAAAGATATTACGATAATAAGGGACATAATAGAGATAAAAAGTGTAAAGAGCAGGATGTTAGATGACAAAATCGGTTATATCAAACTCCTGCAGTTCCAGCAGAAGACCAGCACGGATCTTGCGGAGGCCCTGAAGGATCTCGACGAGGAGAAGATTGACTCCCTTATACTCGACCTAAGGAACAACCCCGGCGGACTTCTCAATTCGTCAGTTGATGTTACAGGTCAGTTCCTTCCTTCCGGAAAGCTCGTTGTTTCAATAAAAGGGAGGGAGGGAGATGAGACAAATTTTAATACCTCAGGCCAGAAAGAAAATTATAAATATAATATGATCGTACTGGTAAATGAGGGCAGCGCAAGCGCCTCGGAAATTGTGGCAGGAGCGCTTCAGGACTGGGAACGCGCGGTTGTTTTAGGAACACAGACTTTCGGAAAAGGCTCGGTCCAGACCGTTATTCCTCTCAGCGACGGCTCCGCTCTCAGGCTGACAACAGCAAGATATTACACTCCCAAGGGAAGATCCATACAGACTACAGGGATCGAACCCGACATAATCGTAAAGGTCGAAACCAAAAATGGTGGTACAACACATCCGATTCTGAGAGAGAAAGACCTGGAAAACCATCTTGAAAATGATACAACAATAGATACTGAATCCGTAAATGATCTGAAAGAAGAACCAGTCGAGGCGCCTGTTGATGTTACAGATGAGAATGATACGCAACTACAGAGAGCAGTTGAAATGCTCAAGATGTGGAGAATATTCAGGGAACTTCCTGAGGCAGCCTGAAACGGGTGTAATGTGCACTGAGTACTAAAGGCATTTACAAGTGTTGTAAAAACATTTAAATATAAAAGCAACAATTTAATAATCTCCCCTTGCCCCTCTTTGCCAAAGAGGGGTATTTATTCCCCCTTTTTTAAAAGAATTAATTTGCAACAATATCCATATAGAGATAAAATATAATATGAAGGACATCCTGCTTGATAAGCATTACTCCGAGGTAAGCGGTAAACTTCACGCTCCCTGCCCCTATCGCAAGAGTACCGGAATCAATACCCATGTGGTAATAAAAGACGGGTACTGCTACCGGGACTGCATGATAATATGGTGCAAGTACAACCGCCTTAAGTCTGACCTTGAATCAGTACTGTCAATCGTCTGGTAAGTATAGATTCATATATCGACCTCTGTCTGATTTATTAATAACTGCATAAACTTCCCATTCATCCCGTATACAGCCCAGACGTGACATTTTGGAAATGTAAAGAATAATTAATCTTGACAATATAATGCCTTAATGATAATTTTCAGTCAGTGAACACTGCAAACTCAATTCCTTTATGATGATGAGTATAAAATATTCTTGTTAGCATAATAATCCTTAATTTTACAATGAAATACAGGGGGAGATTATGAAAAACATACCGGTCATACGGATTGTTCTCATATTATCAGCATTTATCTTGTTAGCAGGGTGTGGAGATAGTGATAAAGCCGCTCTGCTGGAGGGGGTCTACATCCAGGATGGTCCCGTGGATCTTGTTTCAGGATCTTTTACTGTCCCTGTTGTATATGACTGGAACAGCGACGGAAAGAAG
>CAXMSH010000060.1:0-6731 GCA_964195875.1 Thermodesulfovibrionia bacterium | reverse complement strand
TGAGTCGCGCACATCATGATGAAGTGCTTTGATGCTGCTAAAAAAGCCATGCAGGACATCACGAACGGAAGCCTTCCCCTTGACCGGCTCGGCCGTTCCCAAATCTGAACATCACGTCCTCCGAGAGGAATGCCAGGAATGCGTCTATGTCTTGACGATCTATACTTTCAAATAGTGAGTTGAGTCGTCTCTTCATCTTTGGGCCTTTCTTATTATGTGCTTAACGCTAAACTGAGGGGTGCGAAAAAAGCGCCAGCTTTTAAGCATCCCTCTCAAGTGACTTGTTATATTCTGCTTTTTCTTTCATATAATTAGTAACTGCTAAGTTCGGATCACTAAACCCAAGCATGCTGAATGGTGTATCGTTAATATGTTCTAACATGGTTTCTTTCAATAGATTATCCCATCGCCAATACTTAATTAATTTTTTCGTATCGGTTATAGAGCCTGTTACTTTCTTATTCTCCCCTTTTCCTACAAAGATGTTTTCAGGGTCATAATCATACCAACTGCATTTTTCTCTAATCTGCTTAATCAGTTCTTCTATTGTTTTGACTTCCGGTGACCTGAGAAGGAATGTATATAATGTTTTTTCATGGACCACCAATAGGTATCTTTTTCGATAAATCGTGAGAATATCAACGCGCCATGAATCCCCGTCATGAAATTTCATATCATTCCAAGAGACTTTAAAATGCTTACTTGTTTTATTGCTTAGGTTTATCATTTGTGAATATAACCAGTTATTAGACAGTTTATTAGTCCGGTATTAGTCAGTTACAAAACAATAGCAGAAAGGATTTATCCAGTCAATAGTTATTGAAGTAATATTGACGTATCTGATAGCTATAATTATGCTTTACTAATGAATAGTGCGCTATTTGTAGTGTTAGCCATGTTATATTCCTATGCATTTTTCAACAAAATATTTTTCAAATTACTAATACCTAAATTGGGCGATTCTTACTGCTTTCTCCTTTATTCTGTCATTCCGGCTTGTCCGGAATCTTTCTTAAAGATAGGGGAACGATTCCGGACAAGCCGGAATGACAGACTTTGATACCTTGCAGCTCTGCTGCGGGGTAGTTCATTGACTTTGGCAGCTTCTCTTGTAATGTGGTAAAATTTACCCATTCCACTGAAACCTGACTTCTTTAAAGAAAGGAGCATTGATATGAGCATTAAAAGAATCGGAATTTTAACGAGCGGGGGGGACTGCGGCGGTCTTAATGGTGTTATCAAGGGGGCGGCCCAAATGGCGCGGTCCATGGGTATGGAGGCGGTTATCATCCCTAACGGATATGCCGGACTCTACAACCTTATAGATATGGCGGAGGTCGTTGTGCTTACACCTGAGAGGCTTGACCTGATCGAAGCGGGTATGGCCGGGTCTGAGGCCGGGAACTCAAGGGTAAAGATTAAGAAGATAGAAGATGAAGAGAAGTATGAGAGGATTAAAAAGGGTTTGGAAAAATTCAATATTGGCGGGCTTGTCATAAGCGGAGGCGATGATTCTGGCAGTGTGATGGTAGACCTTGCCGGGCAGGGTATAGCATGTGTCCACGCGCCAAAGACGATGGACCTTGACTTACAGACCTACAGTGTGGGCGGCGATTCTGCCATTAACAGGATATCTTCATTTGTATCAGATCTCAAGACCACGGGGAATACTCACAACCGTGTTATCGTGTTTGAGGCGTTTGGCAGGTACGCCGGTCATACCGCTTTCAGGGGCGGCATCGGAGCTGATGCGGACTGTATTTTGATACCTGAGATACCAGTGGATTTTGATATCGTGTACGCGCATATGAAGAAGAGGTTCCTTGCGAGGATAGAGCGCAGCGATGTAAAGGCAGGGACATATTCCATCGTAGCGGCGGAAGGGGTTACTACAGCAACAGGAGAATTGCTCTATGATGAGTCAGCCGGAGTCGACGCTTTCGGGCATAAGAAACTCGCAGGCGCCGGTAAGTATGTGAGGCAGCAGCTTGAAAAGAGATTTAAGGAAGACCCTGATATCAAGGAGTTCATGAAGAGAACAGGCATGTTTGTGCCGGGCGTTTACAAGATCCCGGAAGTGAGGGAAGTGACGCCGGGGCATCTGGTGCGTTCAGGACGTTCAACCGCTTATGATGTCAACTTCGGTAAAGAGGCCGGCGCAGGGGCTGTAATACTCCTGACGAAAGGACTGGGAGGCAATACGGTTGTAAGTGTGAAGGGGACAAAGATAACTTATAAGCCAACCGCTGAGGTTATCATTCAGAGGCATGTTGATCTGGATATGGTATCGTTTTATGAGACGCTCGGGACGTGCTTTGGCCGCAAACCGGCAGAATACACCCCGGAGGTGGTTGAGATGAAGGGAGATATCGAGAGGGGGCATTAGATCGGTTACCAGTTGCCGGTAACTGGTCACTGGTCCCTGGTAACCGTCTTTTATATATCATCAACCTTCTTTTCAACAACTACGGGTTTCACGTGTTTCTCAACGTATTCTTTTGTGTTTACCACCTTAAGCTTTTCAAACAGCAGGTCGAACTTATCCTCAAGTTCTTTCATTATGGGGGCCTTGATATCATCGGAAAGGTCCCACCACTTCTGCTTTAAATCACCGAAACCCTTTTTACGTGTCTTGTAGATGAACTGCTCCTCTGTCTCGCCCTCTTTCTTCTCTTTACCGAAATTTTCATTAATGTATTTATACACCTCTTCTCTGAAATCAGCCGGAAGAGCCGGGTTATCATAGATTATATTCTGAAAACCTGTTGCAAGATGCACCTCGGACGTCCCTGTCTCGGGGAACATGTGAAAGGCGTCATCCGGAAGTGTCGATGCTCCGTGCTGGACAGCACCTGAGAGCCCGTACTCCTTTCTCGCGACTTCAGACATCTCCCTGAGGGTATTGAAGTCTATACTGACCTGTGCCAGTGAACCGTCTGGAAGAACAACCCCGCCGTGAGAGGTCCCTGACTGAACGCTCAGTTTACTGACGCCTTTACCCGCTTTCAGCGTCTCATTGAAGCCGTCAAGATAAGCCCTCAGCTCTTCAGATGTGCTGTTCTTGCCGCCGATTTCTCCTATTTCTCCGCCTACAGATACGGTGATACCTGCAGGCTCAATTCCCCTTATAAAAGCAGTAAGGTCTGCTGCTGCCTCAAAATTCGGCCTCTGCTCTTCCTTCAGGTCTTCTTTGTCAAGATCAACAAGCGTAGAGGTGTCAAGGTCTATATTGTAGAACTCGGCCTCCACAGCCTCTTTTATAAGGCCTTTAACGTAATCAGTCTCGGGTTTTGGATTGTCCAGGTAGTATTTTCTGACCAGCTGGAAGTGGTCGCCCTGAATAAAGACGGGCCCGGAAAAACCTTCCCTTACGGCTGCGGCAAGCACAACGGCGGTATACTCCAGCGGCCTCTGCTTTGTGTAGCCTATCTCCGAACGCGCTATCTCAAATATCATGGCCCCTACATTCTTCTCCAGCGCCTTTCTGAAGATAGCACGCGCAACATCATAAGTCAGTCCCCGTATGTTTATAGCCGGTACGGTAAAACCGGGATAACTTCTACCCATCTCTTCGTAAAGGTTCTGGATAGAGGATGGAACAGCACCCATCTTTTTTGCAATCTCTATTACGAGTTTCTTAATGGCATTTCCGGATTTCTCATCAGTAAATACAGCTTCGTAAATTAATCTGTCCATTAATTTTCTTACTTCACCGGCGTCCTTAATCTCCACACTGCCGCCAGAAATTGAGATGCAATTCTTTGCGTCTGTTAACACGTCAGCCATTTAATCCTCCTTGGTTCTTCCTGAAGATTGGTATTGAAATGTATTAATGTTTATTGAGTAAACCGGTGAAATGCAAAAGCTGAAAATACGGAAAAATCAAACTAATATACTTTACATCAGAATTCATACTTTTTTAAAGTATAAACTTTATGATGTTTTGAGGCTTTATAGTGTTTAATCAAAGCTTAAGTGTTAGCCTGTAAACATATATTTCCGTGCCATAAGCGTTTCTGTAATATGGAATATAGAAGGTGGGAAATGCTAATATTTCCATATGAAAAAAATATTTCTCCTGTTTCTCTTCATGATTTTCTCAGCAACGTCATCAAGTGGTGATATGCACAGAATTAAGTTGAGGGCCGCTCATCATCCCGAGTTCCTCAGGATTGTTATGGAAGGGCCTGAATCTGTGATATCAAAGGCAATAGTGAATCAGAGGGGACATAATATTCAGGTAACCTTCCCCGGCATCGAATTTAAAATAGAGGGTGAGAAGGTGATAGTTGCTTACAAGAAGACCTCTGATGATACCATTCTATTTCTTCCACTGGAGTTCAGGGGCTTTAAGGTCTTTACCCTGAAAAATCCAAGCAGGCTCGTTATTGATGTTTTTCTTGTAAAGGGAAGGGGGCCTGAGAGAAAAGGGGAGAAGCAGGGAAAGAAGCAAGTAAGTCGTGAAAAGAAGCAGGAAAGAAGTGAAAAGAAGGAGATAGAAAAGATGAAGCTCCCAGGTATCATGACGGTTGTTATTGATTCCGGCCACGGGGGATATGAATACGGTATTATCAGGGAAGATTATATTGAAAAGAACGTTGTTCTTGATATTGCGAAGAAATTGTCGTCGAGTATGAACAGGGATAATGCACGCTGTTTCCTGACAAGGGAAAGCGACAGGTTCCTGGGTTTGAACGAGAGGGCGCAGTTTGCAAACAGCAAGGGGGCAGAGGTCTTTATCAGCCTGCATGTGGGCAATAATGATAATATTGTTATCTATGCGCCGTTTATCGCTGAATCTGTCCCTGATATGATAAAACCATTTATGGTTGACAGGGGTCAGGAGGAGTTTATGGCTGAGAGCTTTATGCTTCTTGACTCCGTGAGGAATGCTGTAGCATCGGAGTTCGGGAACGATATGGTACAGGTTAAGCCTCTGCCATACAGCCTCCTTTCAAAGGTCGAGGCCGCGGCCATCATGATTGAGTTTCCGTCATTTGATGATGCATATTATGGCGGCGAGTTCCGGACAGATATGGTTAATATAATACATAAAGGGATCTATTTATATGAAGAGAAGACGTCAAGATGGGACTAACAAAACAAAGTCCGTAAAAAGGAAGAAGAGAAAGAATAAGGGCAGACCCTGGTTTTTTATCTTTGTCCTGGTTGTATTCTTTTCGGTTAGCGTGGCTGGCAGCTTTATTTATTTCAAGCCGATATTCGTGTTTGATTCATCTTTTATAGATGATATCGGGGAAGGGCGTTCCAGATCCCTTAAGAAGGAGAAGAAGGCGCCCGGGAGATTATACGGTTCAAATGTGGATGATGAGGCTACCTGGTATAATGCTGAACACAGGAAAGACTCTGCTATTATTAGTGTAGAGAATATTATCAGGAATTACCTGGAGTCATACAGTACAAGCCTTCTGGATCTGTATATGGACAAGGATGGGGTAATCTATATCGATATTGGAAAGGAGATACAAAAGAACTTCAAGGGAGACGCCTATGAAGAATATAATGTTATTGCCGGGCTTTGTAATATTATAAATGCGAATATGCCGGATTTTACTGCTTTAAAGATTATTATTGACGGCAAAGAAGCCGAGAGTATCGGGGGCCATATCGATATTTCAAGGCCGATAAGGGGGGATATCTCAGAAATTGCCGGCAAAATATAATGATATGCCGATAGGTGTTTTCGATTCAGGGGTTGGCGGGTTGACGGTCATGAAGGAGATCATAAGCCTTCTGCCTGAAGAGAATGTTGTATACCTTGGCGACACAGCAAGGGTCCCTTATGGGATAAGATCACCTGAAATTGTTAAAAGGTATTCATATGAGAGCGCGCAGTTTCTTGCATCAAAAAGCATAAAGCTGCTTGTGGTTGCGTGCAATACATCATCTTCTGTCAGCCTCGAACTGCTTAAAGAGAAATTCAGTATCCCTGTTGTCGGAGTTATTGAGCCCGGGGCAAGGGCGGTTGCTGCAAGGACCAGGCTGAAGAGGGTGGCGGTTATCGGTACACCTGCTACGGTCAGGAGCGGTTCATACGAAAGGGCGATAAGGGCCGTGGATAGTTCAATAGAGGTTTCGGCTATCGCTTGTCCTCTCTTTGTTCCGCTGGTGGAAGAGGGATGGCTTGACGGAGAGGTGGTCACCCTGATTGCCGAAAAATACCTGTCAGCATTAAAGCCCTTAGGTATTGATACCCTTGTTCTTGGCTGTACCCATTACCCTTTGATAAAACATGTCATAGCTGACGTGACGGGTGTCCCTTTGATTGATTCAGCAATAGAGACGGCAAAGGAGGCAAGGGACATTTTGAGTTTTAATAATATGCTTCGTAATGGCGGGAAGAGGCCCGTTAAGGAGTTTTTTGTAACTGATTCACCGGAAATGTTCGCAGATACAGGTGAAAGGTTTCTTGGTCATAAAATCTCAAATATATCAAAGATCGAACTGGGAGGATAATAATATGCGCCCTGACGGGAGAAGATTTGATGAATTAAGAAAGATTACAATTTTCAGGAACTATTTAAAGACCGCTGACGGCTCAGTCTTGATAGAGATTGGGGAGACAAAGGTCATATGCACTGCATCTATCGAGGATAAGGTCCCCATGTTTCTCCGTGACAAGAAAAAGGGTTGGATTACCGCTGAGTACTCCATGCTTCCTAGGGCTACCTCTGTAAGGACTGCCAGGGAATCTGCGATAGGGAGGGTCG
>CAXMSH010000059.1:0-6756 GCA_964195875.1 Thermodesulfovibrionia bacterium | reverse complement strand
CGGCGGATTCTCGGATGAATATATTGAATACATGCTGGGTGGAAGATGGCGCGCTTCATACAGGCCGTTAAATGACGCTATTATGTCAGGAAGGATCCGCGGAGTTGTAGGACTGGCGGGATGCGACAACCCAAGGGTTCCTGCTACTGGAATACACAAGTACCTGGTCAATGAACTTATCAGAAATGACGTATTGATAGTCTCCACCGGATGCGGCTCAGCCGCATGCGCCAGCGCCGGATACCTTACTCCTGAAATGGCGCTTGAAAACGCGGGACCGGGGCTGAGAGAGGTGTGTGAAGCCGTCGGTATCCCCCCTATCCTTCACCTTGGAGCGTGTGTTGACAATTCGAGGATACTCACGATAGCGACAAACATGGCCGCCGAAGGAGGGCTTTCTGATGAAATAGCCGGAATGCCCGCGGTTGGAATTGCCCCTGAATGGATGTCAGAAAAGGCGATTGCAATCGGATGCTACTTCGCGGCTTCCGGTGTGCCTGTTATCTTTGGAGGTGAATCACCCGTAGGATCAAGCAAAGAGGTCACAAAGATAATGACTGAAGTATGGATGGAGAGATACATGGGGGCGCTTCATTTTGAGCCGGATCCTGAAAAGATCCTTGAGATGACCCTTAATTATATAGACGGGGCAAGAGACAGATTGAAGCTGAGAAAATATGAACCCGGCAAGTTCGGCTCTGAGAGGATACTCATGGATATGGCCGCGAGAAGGGAGCGGAAAGCGGTTGCGCATGCAGGTGTTGGAGGTATCAATGAATCTGAAAGTTGATGAAGTCATCGGACACGTCGCGGAACTGCTGACAGAGACAGAGAAGAAGAGAGGGGTTCTGATACATGCCTTCCAGAAGATTCAGGAAGAACAGAATTATCTTCCTGAGGAGGAACTGATTAAACTGTCAAAAAATCTGGGCATCCCCATGTCTGATGTATACAGCACGGCTACTTTCTATAAACAGTTCTATTTCACCCCGCGCGGTAAAAAGATCGTCAGGGTATGCACCGGAACGGCCTGTCACGTCAGAGGCGCCGGCAAAGTACTTGACGCGTTAAAAGATGAATTTGACGTAGATGAAGGAGAGACTACCCCGGACCTCTCCATGACGCTTGAGACTGTAGGATGTATCGGATGCTGTGGTCTGGCGCCTGTAGCAACGATCAATGAAGACATTGTCGGAGAGATAGATATGAAGAAGCTTGAAGAAATGGTCGATTCAATAAAAGAGTAGTCTGTCTTTTTGGTAAAGGAACGATTCCCCCGAAGTATCGGGGCAGGCTGGACAAGCCCCGAAGAATCGGGACAGGTTTACCCGCCTCTGGCGGCGCCGAATGCGACCAGGGCCGGAATGACATTAAAGAGTGGTCTTTTTATAAACTTTAGTCGAACGGATCAAATAAAACAGCTTAAACCGGGTGGATAAAATGGCAAAACTTAACAGTGTAAATGAACTGAACGAACTTCAGGAGAGATTAAAAAAAGATACTTTCAATCCTGATACTTTAAGGGCAAGGATATGCTGTGGAACAGCATGCACCGCGACTGGAGCTCATAAGCTTATCGACACATTCAAAAAAGAGTCCGATGCTGCCGGCGCTGATATTGAAATTGTAAAGACTGGATGCCAGGGTATATGCCAGAAAGGGCCTGTCCTGAAGATAGAGCCTATGAATATATTCTATCAGAGGACCAGACCGGACCATGTACCTTCAATCGTGAGCTATTCACAGTCTGGCACTATGCCTTACCGTCAGGGCCTTTACAGGGACAATATCCTGAGTGAACCGATACCTGAGATGATGGATATTCCATTTTATAAAAAACAGAAGAGGCTGGCTCTTAGAAATAACGGTGTTATAGACCCATGCAATATTAACCACTACCTTGCTGTCGGAGGTTACGCGGCGCTTTCAAAGGCACTCCATACAATGACTCCGAATGATGTTCTCGAGGAAGTTGATAAGGCCAACCTCAGGGGAAGAGGCGGCGCGGGATTCCCAGCCGGAAGAAAGTGGAAACACCTCACAGGATCCCCCGGTAAGATCAAGTTTGTCATTGCAAACGGAGATGAAGGTGACCCGGGCGCTTTTATGGACAGATCGATAATGGAAGGCGATCCTCACAGTCTTCTCGAAGGGATGGCGATTTGCGCGCTTGCCGTTGGAGGACAGTACGGGATCATATACGTAAGGCATGAATACCCCCTTGCCGTTAAGAACCTGTCTATCGCCATTAAGCAGGCGGAAGAACTCGGTCTGCTCGGCAAAAATATCCTCGGAACTGATTTCAGCTTCTCCATGAATATCAGGGAAGGAGCCGGGGCATTCGTATGCGGTGAATCCACGGCCCTCGTAGCATCGATTGAGGGAGAACGAGGATTCCCGCGTCCAAGACCACCGAGACTCTCTGAACCCGGAGGCGGCCCATGGGGTTATCCGAGCAACCTGAATAACATTGAAACGTATGCCTGTGTTCCGGTAATTATTGATAAAGGATCTGACTATTTCCGCTCTATAGGAACCAAAAACTCTCCCGGCACGAAAGTATTTGCTCTTACCGGCAAAGTAAAGAATACCGGTCTCGTTGAAGTACCGATGGGGATTACTTTGAGAGAGATTATCTATGACATCGGCGGAGGCATTTTAGGAGATAAAAAATTCAAGGCGGTGCAGACCGGCGGGCCTTCAGGTGGATGTATTCCTCCAGAGCATCTGGATCTTCCGGTGGATTTTGACTCTCTCTGGGAAGTCGGATCGATGATGGGATCCGGCGGTATGGTGGTAATGGACGAAGATACCTGCATGGTGGATATATCGAAGTTCTTCCTCTCTTTTACACAATCCGAATCCTGCGGCAAGTGTCCTCCCTGCAGGATAGGCACTTCTCAGATGCTGGAGATACTGGAGAGAATTACTTCCGGAAAGGGTCAGCACGGTGATATCGAGAGACTTGAGGATCTCGGCAAAAAGATCGTAAAGGGATCTCTGTGCGGGCTCGGCAACAGCGCGCCTAACCCGGTTCTGACGACCATCAAGTACTTCAGGGAAGAGTATGAAGAACACATATACAACAAATACTGCCGCGCGAAGGCATGCAAAGGACTCGGTGTCTTCAGTATAGATTACGATGAATGCTTCCTATGCGGTCTCTGCAAAGATGCATGCTCCTTTGGAGCTGTAAGGGAGACCAGAAAGAGGTTCTTTATAGATAATGATTACTGCGAAAAATGCCTCGCGTGCTATACGGCATGTCCGATAGACGCTGTTAAGATAGGGAAGGAAAAACATCCTGCAAAACAGGATGTTTGATTACACAGATTAATAAATAAAGATTACACAGATAAAAGATAAAAACAATCAGCTAAAATACATTTTAGCAGGAGAAATAATGAGTGAAGAGAAAGATAAGAAAACCAAACCTGTAACAATGAAGGATGTTCAGGCAAAGGCTGAAGAGAAGAAGTGTCCTGTTCAGCAGTCTCTTGTCTTTATAGAGGAATTCCTTGCGGAGCCAATGTGCGGCAGGTGCTTTCCCTGTTCTTTTGGAAGTTATGAAGCAAACATAAGGATTAAGAAGATTACAGACGGGACAGCTACAGAGGAAGACATTGACCGCATTAAAAAGATCTCATCTGTCATGCTTGAAGCCTCAATGTGCAAAAAAGGCAAGGACACCGCCGGATTCCTCCAGGAGAAGCTGGAATCCGCCGGATTCTCCGAACATATCAATAAAGAGTGCTCTAACAAAGAATGTACCGCAATTTTTGAATACATTATTATTCCGGAAAAATGCACGTTATGCGGCAAATGTATGGATGCATGTAAAGACAATGCCATCATCGGAGAAAAGACGAAGCCCCATCTTGCAGGCTATCTGCCGTTTGAGATAGCTCAAAAGAGATGCACCAAGTGCGGTGAATGCATCAAAGTGTGTCCGGAAGGCGCGATCGAATTTATATCAACAGGTGATAAAGTACCTGTAGAGACATAAGGAATAGGGACAAAGGCACAAAGGTTCAAAGGCACAGAGGAGGGGAAATAATATTTTCTTTTTTATGTTTTCTCTATGTTCTCTGTGGTTAAAGAACAGCTTATTTACAAGGAGGATTAAATGTCAAAGAATGTGAATTTAAAGATAGACGGTAATACGATAAAAGTCCCAGAAGGCACTACATTGCTGGATGCCGCGGAAAAAGCGGGGGTTCATATCCCCAACCTTTGTTATATAAAGGGAATGAGGGGTATTGGCGCCTGCAGGATGTGCCTTGTTGATGTTGAAGGAGGCAGAGGCCCCGTTACCGCTTGTACTGCCAAGGTGAAAGAGGGAATGGTTATAGATACTAACACGGAAAACCTTCAGGATATGAGAAAGTTTGTTATTGACCTGATCCTCTCCATGCATCCCCTCGACTGTATGACCTGCACAAAAGCAGGAGTATGCACTCTTCAGCAATACGCGTATGATACAGGAATCAAGGAATCCACATTCACCAGAAAAGACTTCGGCTATCCCGTTGATACGGCTAATCCATTCATAAAGAGGGACCCGGATTACTGTATCCTATGCGGGAAGTGTGTAAGGGTCTGCAAGGAGCAGGGGACTAATGTGCTTGAATTCATGGGAAGAGGAGTAGGCTCAAAGGTTACTACTGCACAGGACGGGCCTCTTCAGGAATCAGATTGCACCTTCTGCGGAAGCTGTGTGGATGCATGTCCCGTAAACTCTCTCCTTGAAGCGGACAGATGGAGAAAAGGCAGGGAATGGGAATATGAAAAGACCGATTCCGTATGTCTCTCCTGCGGGAACGGCTGTGACATTACTGTTAAAGTAAAGGACAAAAGCATCGTAAAGATTAACACGAGGGCTGACGATACCTCCTCTGAAAAATATATCTGTGCTATAGGCAGGTTCGGTTTTGATTCCCTCTTATCGGACCAGAGGATTACTGCCCCCATGAAGAGGGTTGGAAATGATCTACAGGAGACTACCTGGGAGGACGCGCTGAAAATAGTTGCCGATAAATTTAAAACCTCGGGGAGTAAGACAGGAGTTATAAGCTCGGCAGGCATACTCAATGAGGATGCATCTGCTCTGGCAAGTCTTGCAGAGGATGTAATCAAAACGAAAAATATCGACACAACAGTTAGCCTTTACGCCGATGCCGACTCGATAAGATCTTCAGATATTGTTGATATAGATAAGGCTGATCTCATTGTACTTGCTGGAATTAACCCGTCACAGTGGGAAAGGGGACTTCCAGCGCTTGACGCATCAATAAGAAAGAGAGTTTCAAGAGGAGCGAAGCTCATAGCGATTAATTCCGAAGATATAAAGGCTGGAGAGGTTGCGGCGGTTAACCTTATTGGAGATGAAGCATCAATTCTGGCAATGATAGCTAAATCACTTACCTCAAAAAGTAAGAAAGTCGATAAAGATATGGAATCCGCGCTTTCAGGTGTAAGCACAACAGAGGATTCAGATAACGCCTCGGAATTACTGGCTTCGTCAAAATCTACGATTATATATTGCGCCCCTTCCCTCTTTAATGCCTCAAGGAATATCTCAATACTTACAGGGGCAAATGTCGTTGCCGTCCCTCTGGAAGCCAATTCAAGGGGTGTAATCACGGCAGGACTTTCAGGTGAAGGGATGACTTATCAGGATATGATAACCGGCAATACAGATCTCCTGTACATAATCGGTGAAGTCCCGTTCACCCAAAGACCTGATTCAAAGTTCCTCATTGTTCAGACATCATACCTTACCGGGCTGGCAAAAGAGGCTGATATTGTTCTGCCGTCAGCAACATACCTTGAGTCATCAGGATCAATGGTGAATTATCTCGGAAAAGTAAAGAAAGTTAATAAAGCTTCTGCTCCTGCCGGTGATTCAAAAGAACATAAGGAGATATTCACCTCGATCGCCAAGGTTATCGGTACCAAGCTTAAGAGTACAAAGGTTGATATCAAAAAAGCTGTTAAGGCCGGCTCAAAGGCAAAACTAATGCCCTTTGAAAAGCAGAAGGGGTTTGATGTTGACCCCGCCAGCTTCATTGACTCCATTAATGCGTCTGTGATTAAAGGTTCACGCCTATCATGGCTGAAAGAGGCTTTAGCCGCGGATTGACACAGACAAAACTGAATACATTAGCCACAGATTGACGCAGATAAAAACTGATAATAAATATTGATATATCGGGTTCAGGCTTATCAGTCTGGACCCTTTTTTTATCAGAGGTAAAAAGAATGTTCAAGACGCTTATTAAATCAGTGGAAAACATTCACTTGAACCCTTGAATCCTTTTTGTTCTAATGCATATTATAATTGACGGTTACAATCTCATAGGCACCGCTCACCAGAACATCGAAGAAGAACGCGATCAGCTCATCGAAGCGCTCTCCGAATATTCAAAGATTAAAGGACACGATATTACCATAGTCTTTGACGGATGGAAGAACGGTCCCGGCCCTGAAACAACCATGAAAGTCGGAGGTATAAGGGTAATCTACTCACGGCTCTCAGAAAAAGCCGACAGGGTTATCATGCGGATTATATCTGAAGAGCAGAAGGCATGGGTCGTAATAAGCTCTGACAGGGAGATAGTTGATTTCGCGCACTCAAAAGAGATGGTCCCTGTCACTTCAGATGAATTCGAAAGAAGGCTTATCTCGGCCATTGAATCCGCTAGTCATGAAGGGGAAGAAATTCCTGATGATGAAGATAAATATGATGACCTCCCC
>CAXMSH010000058.1:0-6807 GCA_964195875.1 Thermodesulfovibrionia bacterium | reverse complement strand
CTCCCCGTTCAGACGGGCCCATATTCCCGGTATATCAGGGAGGGCATCCCTGCCTTTATTATTCAGGTGATCCAACATTGAGACGATAACCCCTTCTCCTTCCCCAAGGCATATATAATCAGCCTGCTTTATGCAATCTTCAGGATTAGTTGTTACATGTACCCCTCCCCAGATTATCGGCACCTGAAACCTCTCCCGTAACAGGAGTGTGAGGTTTTTAGCCGGATAAAATTCTATCGACATAAGGCTTATCCCGATAAGATCAGGGTTGTAATCCCTGATAAAGTCCTCTATTGCAGGATTCAAATCCAGTTCCAGAAATCCGGGTAACAGGAGAATCCTGACATCATGTCCCTTGTCCAATACGTTAGCGGATATATACTTTAAGCCTGTGACGTAGGAATTAGACTGGAGTGAAATAAGCAGACATTTCATAAAATATTTGTTTCCTCAATTTATTGATAGAAAGGGTTCGCCTCCACTGTTTTGCAAAGAATGTGATGCAGCGGGTGCAGACGATGATATTTATATTACCCAAATCAGGCGATTCTTTCTACTCCCTATCTTTTGTCATTCCCGCTTGCCTGTGCCCGCTGTTTGGGTATCGGGAATCTTTCTTAAAGACAGGGGAACGATTCCGAACAAGTCGGAATGACAGACTTTTTTGCCCACTGAGTTATCTATTCCGTCCGCCCCAGTCTATGACTCGCCGTGGTGAGCTGATCCACAGAGGCGGAGAAAATGTTTATTCACAATAGGCTATAATATAAAGTTGATGGCGTCGTAAAAAGTCCGATCTACTGCTTTGTAGCGCATTTTGAAATACTCGACATACTATATGTATAGTCTCGGTCTTAAAAACAGACTACGCCTTGTATATCGAAATTTTTACTTAGCCATCCCATGACTTTTTACTAGTACATCAAAATTAATATGAAAATATCCTTAATCAAAGTAAGAGAACCATCTGTAGCTATTCCCGAGGTAACACCGCCTCTGGGAATCATGTATCTTACCGGTTACTTAAGAAAGCACAGACCGGGCAAAGACAACATCAGGATATTCGATCTGTCAGTCCAGAATGAAGATTATGTTATTGAAAACCTGAAGGACTCGGACATTGTGGGCTTGTCATCAACGAACAGGGACGGGTTGTACCTGTCAAATATTATAAAAAAAATCAGAAAGGCAAATACAGGATGCAAGCTGGTTTTAGGAGGGCCGATCGTCTCGAGCCTGATGGACGAACTGTTTGACCACTTTGATATTGACTGTGCGGTTGCTTATGAAGGAGAAGCAACATTCCTAGAAGTAGTCGAGAAATTCGATGGAGGTTCAAGGCCATTTGAGGAGATAAAAGGTATTGTATATAAAAATGGGGACGGTAAATTCACCGGCAGAAGGGAAACCATTGAGAACCTTGACGATGAAATCCCTTATCCATCATGGGACCTTATTATTGATACGCCTCTTGAAAAAGAATATTCGAAGAGAAAAAGTTTTGCGTTCTTTAGAAAAGAAAAAAAAATATATGGGCCTCTTTACATCACGCGGATGTCCATATAAATGTATTTATTGCCACGATATATTCGCTAAAAAATTCAGGGCCCATTCTGCCGAAAGAGTCGTCGAGGAACTGACGTACCTGAACAAAAATTTCGGCCTTAAGGATTTTGAGTTCTATGATGATACATTCAATTTTGATAAAGACAGAACAAGAAAAATATGCGACCTTATCGTAGAGAAAGGCCTTAAGATAAACCTGTACTTTCCTAATGGTCTCAGGTCTGACAGGTTAGAGAAAGATATTGTAGAGAAGATGGCAAAAGCCGGAACAAAAGTTATGTGTTTTGCTATCGAGACCGTGTCTGAAAGGTTACAGACTCTGCTCCGCAGAAACCTGAAGTTTGAAAACATTGTTAATATGATACAGGTTGCGGTAAAAAACGGGATACACGCTGAAGGTTTCTTTATGATCGGACACCCTACTGAAACAAGACAGGAGATGATGGCTACCATAGACTTTGCCGTAAAATCTCCTTTGCACTCAGCGGCTGTCTCAATATCTACCCCGCAGAAAGGAACGGAGCTTTTCTCAGAATATATCGGAGAGGACTCTCCCCAAGGTTTTGGAGAAGGCTATTATGAGAATGAAAGCTCTATATCAGAAGTCCCCCCTGATGAGGTAAGAAAACTCTTATCATATACATTCAGGAAATTTTATCTCAGACCGGGAAGGATATACAGGTTAATCACAACCCTGCCATTAAGCTTTATCTTCAGCAGAAGGTTTCTTGCCCAGATCTTCAAGTGGACAGATGTCGTCTTCCATAATAAGAGCGCGCCATCATCACTGTAATAAACTGACCAGAATAGAATATAATTACTGATAACCTTTACTCTTCATCACCCATTTGTGGTTTCGACTGGTGATAAATTAAACTTTGATACTCCAATATTCCATAAATGAGAATAAATAGTCCAACGGCGATAAAAAATATTACAGCAACTAATGATATATATGGGCCTTCAATGAGTTCGAGGAGAGCCACCTCTGGATTCTCCGGTTTATAATAGACAGTTACAGATTTTCCCACAGAATATTGTTTGACAACCTGAGCAGCGTAAAAGTAATCCTTATTGTCAATAGCCTTCAAAGATACGCTTTCAGCAGAATAATTTGTGTCTTTGACATAATACATGTATACTACTCGTGCTTTATACGAAGTCTTTTCCCAGCCTCCGTACGTCTCTACTTTTGATGAAATCACTTCTCCCTTTGTTGTTGGCCATGACAAACTTTCACTGGCTTTATTAAATATCCGTACAGTTTTTATCTCTAGAAGAACACCAAAAACCACTAAACCCAGACCAAGGATTAACAGTGAAACTATGTATACTCTTTCAGCTGTCTTCCTGCTTGGCGCATCTTCCATATATTTAATTTCCCCTTTGAGCCAGACGTTCTAGTAATTAATAAACTAGTTCCTTTTTATGGCATTATTGATAATTATATTAAACTGCAACGAGGGAAGTAATTAGAATATCATGTAAAAACAATAAAAAATCACTCGATTCCATTTCGTATAATCTCTGTAATATCCGATATTATGTAAACGAAGGGCATATGAATATTTTAGCCATTCAAGCGTTCTCCTCGAATCGTAGAACCGGAAAGGCTGTCCGCCTCAGCAGAAGTTGCTAACCAAGTGGCTATAGAAAAACATATTAAGCTCTCAGATTTACATTTTAATACTATTGGATTAAGTCTGACTAACTCAATCTGCGGGAAGAGTTATCACAAATCTGGAGCCTTTACTTAGTTCGCTTTCTACCGTCAGATGACCGTTGAGCTTTTTAATAATACTATGACTTACCGTAAGCCCCAGACCAGTTCCCTTTTCCTTGGTTGTGTAAAACGGGTCGAATATCCTGATTAGATCATCCTCAGGTATGCCGAATCCCGTATCCTCAAAAGAAATAACCATAGTTTTATCTTTTACATTGCTATTTATTGTGAGAGTTCCTCCATCCGGCATTGCGTCTGCTGCATTTAATACAATATTCACAATAACCTGGGAAAGCTGGTTGTTATCTGTGGTGATCTTTGGCATCCCGGGCAAGAGGTCTTTTACAATTGTGATATCCCTAACCCTTCTGTCATACTGAAGGAGGGAAAGGGAATCTTCAATAAGACTGTTCACATTCCAGGGTTTGAACTCCACCTGGGGCATCCTGGAGAACCCGGAAAGCTGCTTCAGTATATCGGAAATTCTGTTCATGTATAAATATATAGTTTCGAGACTCTCCTTTTTAAATTCATCCTGCTCCATCTCCTTCAACATTTGAACAAAAGAAAATACTGATGTTAAAGGATTCCCAATTTCATATGCTATGCCCGCAGTCAGTCTTCCGAACAATGCAAGTTTTTCGGAGTGTATCATCTGTTCTTCCATCCTCTTCATTTCAGTTACATCGTGTATTAGCCTTATATAACCTTTTACCCCCTCGGCAGCATCTCCTATAGGCGCAGTCGTAACCTGAAAATATTTACCGCTCTGGCCAAAGAGGTTCGATAGAATGTCGGTCTGCAGATCATTAACCTTATAGGAACCGATAATTGTGCAATCTGCAAAAAAATCATCGCATAACATACCGGTAATATTCTTTCCTGCGATATCATTCATCATCTGGTTTGTCCATTGTATTTTCCTTTGATTATCAATCAAAATAATACCGCTGCCGATTGTACTTACAATGGTATTAAGCTTTTCCTTCTCTGCAGTGAGTGCCTTTGTTCTGATATTAACCTTCTGCTCGAGATCTTCAGCATATTTCTCTAGTTCCTTCTTATGTTTTTCAAGTTCTTCACCCTGCACCCTTTTTTTGTTAAAAATAATCAGCATTGCAGACACAACACTTGTAGTTAAAAAGATCAGGATAATAAGCCATGAATGAAATTTCATGGCTGTCTGGATTGACATTGTTATTTCTGAATACGGAGCCGATACAGCCACAAACCATTTCAAATCTCCAACCGATGCGGTGGAAAAGGCAAGAACTTTGTCTTCCCCTGAAGGTGCAACATATTTTCCATAGTAGTCGCCTTTCCCTTCAATTATCTTCTTCTCTATATCAAAGGACTTATGGCATTTGAAACAAGAAGTGTCGGTCTTGTACAAATTCCTGCCAACCATCTCAGGCTGAGTCGGATGGTAAAGGAGGTTCCCGCTGCCATCCATCATCCATGCATACCCTCTTGAACCGGATTTAATTGAACTCAGAAATTCCCTCGCGAGATCCTGTATGTCAATAGAAGCGACTACCGCATTAATAACAGAGCCGGAACTGCACACAGGCGTTACCATATAAACTCTATTTTCATCCTGCTTTATCAGTGCTTCACCCGGACAAGACCGTTTTGCTATCTCAACAAAATCTTTATTATAGGGCTTTTCGATGGGCAGGTCTCCCCGGGTGTAGAGGATTCTCCCTTCACTATCCAGAAGGTTGATCCCCATTTTTACCCTGTTGGCGTCCTTAAAAACACCATTCGTAAGAAATTCATAACGCATCTCTTTATTGACATGAAACGTGGATGCAATTTGAGCTATGCGGAGCATTTCATTTTTTACTTTGCCTACATAAGACTGGATGTTGGATGCCTCTGATTTGGCAAGAAGCAGCTGCTGTTTATTGAACTGTTCAGCCATTTCCATCTGAAGTGTCCGATGAAAAGAATTGTTCAATATTAATAGAGACGCGATGATAATCGCGAGAATTCCAACAATAGCAATATAACCCTTCATTTTGTATCCTTAACCTTATATAATCCTCAATATGATTTTCTGGTTAACATTATCGCAATCTGCACATGCTTCGTCAACTGTACTATTCATTAATCAGGCAATGCCAAGCGCCTTAAGTTTTTTCCACAGAGTAACCCTGCTGATTCCAAGACGCTTTGCGGCAAGAGTTTTATTCCCGTTACACTGGGAAAGGATAGAACCTATCTTATCCCTGTCAAGATGATTTTCTTTCATGAGATCAGGGATTTTCTCACGGACAAGATAATCCGGCAGGTCAGAGACTTCAATAATATCATTTCTACAGGTGACAGCGCTGTGTTCAAGTGCGTTGATAAGTCGTCTCACATTGCCCGGCCAGGGGAAATTTGTCAGAATCTCCATAGCAGGAGAGCTGATACTTAAGATCTCCTTTTTATTAGCAAAGGAGATCTTCTTCAGGTAGTGCAAGGCAATGACTGGGATATCTTCTTTCCTCTCCCTGAGCGATGGCACTTTAATGACAATAGAATTTATTCTGTATAAGAGATCTTCCCTGAAATTACCCGTGCTCATAAGGTTATTGAGATCCTTGTTCGTGGCTGAAACAAGCCGAATGTTCACCGGTATCGGCTTATGGTCCCCAACGCGCTCCACTACTTTTTCTTCAAGGACCCTGAGCAGTTTCACCTGCATTGTCATCGGCATATCGCCTATTTCATCAAGGAATACGGTCCCGTTATCTGCTGCCTCGAATCTTCCCATACGATCATTTACCGCTCCTGTGAAAGAACCTTTCTTATGGCCGAAGAGCTCGCTCTCAAGAAGCTGCTCACTCAGTGAAGCGCAGTTCATCTGTATGAAGGGGCCCTCTTTCCGTCTGCTGAGTTTATGTAATGCGTGTGCTACAAGGTTTTTACCGGAACCGCTCTCTCCGGTAATAAGTACAGGGGCTTCACTCTGAGAGGCATTCCGTATGTGTTCATATAATCTCTGCATGGGGACACTCCTCCCCAATAATCCCATGAACCAGTATTCCTGTCTTAATTCTTCCTTAAGGCCCTGCAGCTCCATTTCACTCTTATGTAATGACGTGATATCCGTCATTGACTCAACCGTTCCTATTATATCTCCGCTACTGTCACGTAAAACAACAGCATTTTTTAAAAGATGCACAGTCCTCCCGTCTCCTGACCGTATTATACATTCCCTGTTGTAAATAGCTCCAAATTCTTCGAGCTGGGAGTCTCTCAGGTTTCCGAATTCATTTAGGATAATACACTCGTTACAATCAAAAATAGAACATTTTTTACCTAAGATCTCTTCTTTATTATATCCTGTAATCTCTTCAGCTGCACGATTAAATAATTGTATATAACCTTCTTTATCAACTACCATGAGGCCATCTCTAATGGTCGCCATAATTTCATGTAAAAACTGCGGGTTCTTCAGTAACTTGTTAATCATAATTTAGTGTTAAGGCCTTAATAAACAGTTAACTCCCCTTAACGCCTGTTAAGCA
>CAXMSH010000057.1:0-6954 GCA_964195875.1 Thermodesulfovibrionia bacterium | reverse complement strand
GGTGTCGTGACATCCCATGCAGTTAGCGTCATACAAGCGCTTCCCGTCGGCGCTGTCGCCCGGCAATGAGGCGGCGTAAGCGCTCGGCATCAGCAGGATCAATCATCTTATCTTCACTCATCCCCATGACGATCACATCGGCGGGATATTCTCGATCATGCGGGATTTTGAGGTGATCAATGTTTATGACAACGGCTTCAGCAATTCAGACAGCGATATCCATAAAGAATATATCAGTCTGATCAAAAAGGACCCTTCAATCTACAATATCCTGCGGACAGGCAAATCTCTAATATTCGGAGACGTAAGCATAGAGGTTCTGAATCCGCTACCTCCTTCAACCGGCAACCACAACAGGGATTCTATCGTTATCAAAGTTAATTACGGTAATATCAATGTATTTATGGCAGGCGATATGGAGAGTAAGGGAGAAAGAGAGCTTTTGAAGAGGTCCACTGATCTATCAAGCCGGATACTTAAAGTCTCACACCATGGAGACAGAAACTCAACGTCTGATGAATTTCTGAAGAGTCTTAGCCCTGAAATAGCGATAATATCCGTCGGGGAAGCCAATATATACTCGAAACCACATCAGGAGGTCCTGCAACGTCTCAAGAGCGCCGGTGTAAAGGTTTACAGGACCGACATTAACGGCGACATCATTATTAAGACTGACGGGAAGGGTTATACAATAATAACAGCAAAATAACTACTTACTAAGTTGCGATAGCTACTCATCGCCTTTACAGAATGTGTAAACACATTTCTTGACTTGTTCAGAATGAGGGGTCGAGGATTCTTCGCCTCAGCGAATCCGCCGGGGCGGAAAGGATTCAAGTGAAACGACTTTATAACAGATAATCAATTAAAAAACCGTAACTACTCACTTAAATGCGAATCCTGACTTATACAAGTAAGTAGCTTCCAATATTAGATACAACACTATTTTACACCGAGTTTCTTCATCTGGTACCTGAAGGTATCGTAGCTAAGGTTCAGCAGTTTCGCTGCAGAGGTCCTGTTATACTTTGTCCTTTCAAGCGCCTGTATCATCAGGTCTTTTTCGAGTTCATCAAGGGATATCCCTGATTCAGGGAGGATGAATTTATTATTATTCTTCTCTGAAGACTGGTATGTGACGGTTGATGTTTCAGTAAGCCACTGTGGCAGATGTTCAGGCTGTATCAATTCGGTGCTCTCAAGAACCACGATCCTTTCCACGACATTCTTTAACTCTCTAACGTTACCCGGCCATTTATATGAAAGCATGATCTTTTCAGATTCAGGGGAAAGACCTTTAATATCCTTTTTGTTATACCTCTCTGCAAAGTTGGACAAGAAATATTTTGTGAGTAACGGTATGTCTTCCGCCCTGTCCCTGAGAGGCGGTATATGCAGATTAAAAGCGCTCAGCCTGAAGAACAGATCGCTCCGAAATTGCCCTTTTTCCACAGCCTCCATGAGGTTTCTGTTAGTGGTGGCTATCACGGTTACATCTATGGGTATTTCCTCTTTTCCCCCGATACGTCTTACCACCCTTTCCTCCAGCACCCTCAACAACTTGCTCTGGAGGCTGGGCTGCATCTCCCCTATCTCATCAAGGAGTATTGAACCGTCCTTTGACATCTCAAACAGGCCTTTCTTGTCAGACTTAGCGTCCGTGAATGAGCCCTTCATATAACCGAACAGTTCACTCTCCAGCAGAGTCTCGGGCATAGCAGCACAGTTAATACATATAAAAGGCGTGTAGCCTGATTTACCCTTAAACATTAAATGATGGATATTTCTTGCCACAATCTCCTTGCCTGTTCCGCTTTCCCCTGTGACAAGAACGGAAGAAACCCCTGCATGAGCTATCTTTTCGATCTTTACCCTCAATTTATTCATTTCACCTGAATCGCCAATCATATCCTTATCGAAGAATTCAGAATAGGCCTTTCTGAGATAGACCACTTCTTCTTTAAGGCTTTCCCTCTCAAGGATATTGTGCAGGACGATCTTCAGCTCTTCTCTATTGAAGGGTTTTGTCAGATAGTCCACGGCGCCAAGTTTCATGGCCTTCACAGCTGTCTCCGCGGTATCATCCGCGGTCAGCATCACAACCTGTGTGATTATTCCATGGTCCCTTATCTCTTTAAGTATATCGATCCCGTTCCGGTCAGGCAGGTTAATATCCAGCAGAACTATATCCGGAGTAAAAGATTTAATCTTTTGAATTATATCGTGCGTGCCGGTCTCTGAACGCACCTCGAAACCGTCTTTTTTCAATGCCTTTGAGAGCATCGATACAATAAGTTCCTCGTCATCAAGCAGGAATATCCGCCCCTTGTTTTTCATGTGGTCTTTTCCTCAACCTTATGTTTAATGGGGAGCATGATTTTGAATATAGTCCCTCCGCCCTTATTGTTTTCCGCTCTTATATCGCCACCCTGCTGCTCTATGAGCCGCTTGGTAATGGCCAGCCCCAGTCCGGTGCCTTTTGACTTGGTCGTTACAAAAGGCTGGAATATCTTGTTCTTCATTGCATCATCAATCCCCTTACCGGTATCAGATATCTCGATCCTTATTGAATTATCCTGCTCATGATAGTAAGTCTTAACACCCAAAGTCCCGCCATAAGGCATCGCATCGACCGCGTTGAGCAAGAGATTCAGGAACGCCTGCTGCAGTTGTAAAGTGTCAGCCATTATTTCAGGGAGATCGGCGCCAAGATCCTTCAGGACATTAATCGCGTCCGGATCCTGGGATTTTAATGAGAGATGCCTCAGAGAAAAGTCGATAGTTTTATAAAGGATATCATTCAAATCTACTGACATGAATTGGGGTTTAGGCGGTTTGGCAAAATTGAGCAGGCCTTTTAATAATGACTCTATTCTATTGATCTCTTCAATCACTTTCAGCATCGATTCTTTATCTTCTTTTGAGATGTTCTCCTCTTCTGACAGCACCTCCACCGACACCTTGATGCCGGCGAGCGGATTTTTTATTTCATGAACCAATCCCGCTGCCAGTTCTCCTAACACCCTCATCTGTTCCGTACGCTGCATATTAAACATCTGCTCTTTCAGTGAAGTAGCCATCTCATTAAAAGATGACGCGACTCTTCCAAACTCGTCTTTTAAACCTGTTATCCTGTAATCCAGATCACCGCCCTCCAGTCTCCGCGTCGCGTCCAGAAGAACATTGACCGGTCGGGTTAGACTCTTTACAAAAATAATGCCTAAAATCAAGGTCAGGATAGGCCCGATGGCCACAAGCAGATAGAGAATGGTTTTTGTGCCGGATATATCCCTGAGAGCGGTTTTAGTTTTATTGGAAAGCTTGAGAGTTGATATGTTTATCATTGTATTGACTTTTTCGAGCAGGTCTTCCCCTTTTCTAAAGGCAATATCCTCTTCAAACTTTAACCTTCTGTCATTTGCTCTTATGGTTAATACCCTGCTTATCGCGTCTTTATATATATCCAGCTCGTTTCTCAAATCATCAAGCTTGTTTTGTACGTCCTCAGAGTGATGGCAGCCAAAACATGTGGCAGACATATTTCCCATGTTCTTTACATTGCTGATCATGATATCGACAGTCCTTGCGTAGCGCGTGCTCTTGAGATTAAGATCACCCTGCACCCGTTTGATATGTATCAACAGGTGCTCCCTGAGAATTTCAATCTGATGAAGCGTTATCAGGTTGTCCAGAGTTGAAGTGGCTTTCTCAATTGTGACAATTATATATATGCCGCCCAGAAAGAAGAGGAGGGAAAATATGCTTAAGCCTATAATAATCTTTTTCTTCATTAATCATTCAAATAATCATAAGTAGCAATATCCAGGTCTATCTTTTTTATGAATTCATAAACACCTGAATAATCATCGTCGACTGTCTTTATGAATCTCCGCGCGCCAAAGTCTTTCAATACAAACATGCCATTAGGGTCATGATGCATACTTAAGAGAGTCTCTCTCAGTTTATTCTTAATGGAATCTTCAAGGTCTTTTCTGACGGCCAGACCGTTTTCCGGCACATTTACGGACCTTCCAAGGATAACCAGTTCATCCATTAGTCTGCTGTCATCATCCTGGATCTTTTTAAATACGGTATTCTTCGCGGCCCCTATATCTGCCCTTCTGTTAATAACATCGTAAATAGAATCTTCGTGAGTACCCGCAAAATAGGTCTCTTTTAGATATGTTTCGTAATCATCAATCCCGTTTGTTTTGAAGAAGGCAAGGGGCAGAAGATAACCTGCCGTTGTCGCCTTGTCCACAAATACAAATGTTTTTCCTTTTATATCTTTACCGCTCCTGATACCGCTGTCTTTCCTTGCGAATATCAGGCCATAGTATGTAGAAGTGCCGTCAAGGCTCTCCGGTCTCGCGATAACCTCAACGCCGAGTTTCGCGTGTGCCAGTGTATAGGTGAAGCTTCCAAAGAACGCGGCATCCATGCCTGAAGAGACAAAATTATCAATAATATTACCGTATCTTGGAAGGACCGTCAGTTTTATCTTTCTCCCTATTTTTCCCGCGATATAATCAGCAAGCGGCTCATACCGATTAAGCTGATCAAACAGATTACGCTCAGGGATAAGTCCTATGAGAAGTGGCTGCATGACCGGACCTTTCTCTTCCGCGGGCAATGGTGCTTCAGTCTTACTGCAGGCTGAGACAGTAAATAACAAGATACAGATTACTATCAATTTTTTAAGCATATTTAATTATACCTCTCTGAAAATAGAATATTCAATTGAGCCTCGTGCAAAATTATCGATAAAATCGCTATTGTTGTCATCCCCGTGCTTAAGGCACCTACTGTTGGTGAAGCTTGTCCCAGCCTTCTGCTGATTCCGCCTCTGTCATGAAGAGTATGAGGCCTGCGGAGATCATAATAACTAAAACAATTAAACGAGCAAGACTCTTTTTACACATAAGGTAAATATTATATAGCAAAATAAATTATTTTTGTAGCATTTTACATCACACCATGTAATCCCTAAGTTATGTGTGATGACTGTTTGTCATTCCGCTTTGTGCCCGCTGTTTGGGTATTCGGAATCGTGATGCCTAATGAAGCCCGACCCCGAATACAACGGGGCAGGCAAGCGGGAGTAACTAAAATATCCAAGACTCTGGATTCCCGCCCAAAAGATCACGGGAATGACAGAATGAGACTGAGGCCTGTCCCGCCTGTCCCGCCTGTCCCGATTCTTCGGGGAGACTTCGGGGATTCTTCGGGGAATGACAGAAAATTTTGATAGAGACTCCGGAGACTACAGTATTAATTTCTGGTGAAATCACCTTTTTAAATCGGTTATTTTACCATTTACCAAGTAATGTAAAACCTGTTCGTCCCGTATTCTGTAAAGCAAAGTTACTCCTTAATAGCAAAATATCTTTTAAAAACAGCTTGTATTAAAAATGTAAACAATTCCATATAACATGGTACATTAGTTGCTTATAAATAATTATGTGTTTAATAATTAAGGCAGAAGAAGATGATTAATGAATGATAAAAAGATCCTTATAGTTGATGATGACCCTTTTTTCCTCAGTTCGTTATCACATGCTATCCAAAAACTGTCCGGTTTTGATGGAGAGATCAAAGAGGTTGGAAATGGTGCGGACGCCATTAAGGAAGCTGGTTCCTGTTTCTATATCCTGTGCTTTCTCGATGTCAATCTCCCGGATATTAACGGCCTCGATGTTATGAAGAGGATAAACGCGTTATCCCCTAAAACAAAGGTCGCTATCATGACAGCAAGTTATCTGACTGAGGAGATCAAGAAGACTATTAAAGAAACCGCTTCTCTCTTCATCGAGAAACCGCCTGACCTTAACCAGGTCAACGCTTTTGTAAAAGAGGTGTGTTGTTGAACCGGAAGGTTTTAAAAGATTCCCTGATAGAGTCTATTAAGACCTGATTAAATCCCCGTGCCCGCCTGTCGTAGCTGAACCCTGTGAATCGGTAATCCCGATCCTTTATACCAAAGCAATCCCATAACTGCATGTGTTAGAATTGTAAAAAAATCCACATTGTCAGGTATAAATGACGGACCAGTGAAAATATGCATGACAACTTGAAATCAGAAGCCTCAACAGAAGAATCCAGAAAAGATACAGGCGCATGGGATTGGAGTTCATGGCTTCCTGTCGTTCTCTGTTCTGTCATAATCTTTGCCACGATACCGGTTGCCCGCAGTTTCCAGAAACTGGTGTATACCACGATAGGCCGTGAATTCTTCACGTATTTTGTAGTCGCTACCGTCATATCCGGGTCAGCTGTCCTGCTATACTTTCTTATCTTCAGGCTGAAGGTCACGCGGACATCACAATATATCTGGATATTAATATGCACCGGTCTTTATCTCTACAGTACCCTCCAGCTTGATAAACATCCGGAAGAGGCGGTCCACTTCCTCCAATACGGAATACTCTCATACTTCATATTCAGGGCCCTTGGCAGAAAAATCCGGGATACTACCGTATATATTTCCGCCCTCTTCTTCGTATCCTTTATCGGCACTATGGACGAATTTATTCAGTGGATGATCCCGCAGAGAGTCTGGGCCTTCAGTGACATCGGACTGAATGTATTCGCTGGAGGAGTTTTGATGCTCGGGATATGGAAAGGAATAAGTCCGGACACGATAAATAAACCCGTCAGTAAGTTTTCGGTCAGGATGCTCGCCGGGGTAATGAGCGCAAACCTGCTCTTCATCGGCCTGTGCCTCTCAAATACCCCGGACATTGTGAAACGATACACTGCCGTCGCTGACTCCTTATCATGGCTTCGGGACGAAGAGTCGATGACCGAATTCGGGTTCATGCATACTGATAAAGAAATCGGGATTCTGTATTCAAGGTTTATGATTGAGGAGCTTAAGGATGCCGATATAAATAAGGGCAGGTACTACGGAGAAACATTAAAAAGTGATATCGAAAGAGGCATGGATCATGATGA
>CAXMSH010000056.1:2006-7162 GCA_964195875.1 Thermodesulfovibrionia bacterium | reverse complement strand
ACTCTGCATGCCCGTCGTTCGGAAACCTTCAGCCTCTGCTTTACAGTTTCAATGGCTTTTCGTCTCCTCATCGGGCTTAGAAGTTTCCCTTGCTCACCTCTTTCAGTATAGAGTTGTCCAGCGAAAGGTCTGCTACGAGCTTCTTCAAACGGGAGTTCTCATGTTCCAGTTCCTTGAGCCGTTTAGCCTGTTCCACCTGCATCCCGCCGTACTCCCTTCGCCAGCGGTAGTAGGTTTGCTCTGTAATCCCAAGCTTACGCGCAACTTGCCCTATAGTGTCTCCTTTGCTTAGATGAATTTCCGCTTCTCGAAGGTTCCTGATGATTTGTTCTGCGGTGTACTTCTTTCTTGCCATTGTGCCCTCCTTTTTCAAGTCCAGATTATAACTTATCTTCTGGACCGATTTGAGGGGGCTAGGTCACTGTCCAAAGTGATCATATCAGATGATATATCAAAAATTATATTAAAATCCCTCTTTCGCCTCAGCGAATCCGCCGGGGCGGATAATCCCCTCGGAATCGAGTCGTATCGACCTTTTTCTCCGCCTCAGGCGGATTCGCCGAGGAGAAAAAGGGGGGAATAGAATTCATCCCCTCTTTGGCAAAGAGGGGCTAGGGTCCCCCTTCTTTGTTTTCACAAAGAAAACAGGGGGACAGGGGAGATTTCAAAAATGCTGTCCAAGAAAACCTGTTTTGGACAGATGTGATATCTGATAAATCCGGATTCGGATGCATGTTGCCTAATTGAAGATGAAATTATATAATAATCTGTCATTTTTGATTCTCACTCTTTACTTGGAGGATATATGCGATTAAAAGGAGCTAATGCACTGATTACCGGAGCGGCACAGGGTATCGGCATGGCAATTGCTGCCGGAATGGCCAGGGAAGGAGCTAATGTCTGCATAGCTGACGTAAATATTGATAAGGCGGAAGCCTCAGCAGAAGAGGTAAGGAAATCAGGCGTAAAGGCCTCTGCGATTAAACTCGATGTCTCAAACCAGGATGAGGTTATAAATGCCTTCGGGTCTTTTATTAAGGATTTCGGCACTCTTGACATCCTCGTAAATAACGCGGGCATCACAAGGGATACGCTATTGATAAGGATGAAGGAGGAAGACTGGGACTCTGTCATGAATATCAATCTTAAAGGCACATTCCTATGCAGCAGGGAAGCGGTCAGGATAATGTCCAAACAACGGGCAGGAAAGATTATTAACATATCTTCGATTGTGGCCTTTATAGGCAATCCCGGGCAGGCTAATTACTCATCATCAAAGGCTGCTGTCATCGGACTTACAAAGACTATTGCCAGAGAGTACGCCGGAAGGGGTATCAGGGTGAACGCTGTTGCTCCTGGATTTATCCAGACACCGATGACTGACAACCTGCCTGACAAAGTGAAAGACGAGATGAAGCAGGCTATCCCTCTTGCCAGCTTCGGGACAACCGGTGATGTCACTAATGCTGTGATATTTCTGGCCTCAAACGAATCTGATTATATAACCGGCCAGGTTCTTCATGTGAACGGCGGTATGTACATGTAATATTAATAATTTAAATGAAAAAATTGATATAAAAATGTATAATTAAACCTTCGTAATCAATAGATGAAAGCATTTAGAATATAAGCTAATTATTTAAAAAAATGGAGGTGCCATATGGCAGTTGATGAACAAATCAAAGAGATAATCTCTAAACAGCTTGGTGTAGATAGTGGAAAAGTAACCAATGAAGCATCCTTTATAGACGATCTCGGGGCAGATTCACTTGATACCGTTGAACTTGTAATGGCCTTTGAGGAATCGTTTAATATCGAGATACCTGATGAAGACGCTGAGAAAATCCTAAAGGTACAGGACGCCATCAACTACATACAGGAAAAATCCGGCAGCAAATAGCTCCAGCTATAGTTATGGCGCAAAGAAGAGTTGTAATAACAGGCCTCGGAATGGTTACCCCGTTGGGCACAGGTACGGAAAAATCATGGGATGGCCTCATGGAAGGCCGTTCCGCGGTAAAAAGAACAACTCTCTTCGATCCCTCAGATTTACCCTGCCAGATAGCAGCTGAAGTCCCTGATCTTGATCTTGACCTCTTTATTGAAAAGAAAGAGCAGAAGAAGATGGACAGGTTCATCCATCTTGGCATAGCAGCGGCATCAATCGCGATGGAAGATTCCGGGCTGAAGATCACTGACAGCAATTCCGTGAGGGTTGGTGTTATCATCGGGGCCGGAATCGGGGGTCTACCGATTATCGAACGTTATGCCAGAATCCTTGCCGAGAAAGGTCCCCGGAAAGTGACTCCTTTCTTTATTCCAATGACAATAATCAACCTTGTATCAGGCCAGATATCCATACGTATCGGCGCCAAAGGTCCCAACCTGTCCATCACAACTGCCTGTGCCAGCGGGACTCATGCAATAGGAGAAGCATTCAAACTGGTCCAGAGCGGTGTTTCTGACGCCATAGTATCAGGAGGTGCTGAGGCAACATTAACACCCTTGGGTGTCACCGGTTTTACCGCTATGAAGGCCCTTTCAAGACGAAACGACGATCCTGAGAAGGCAAGCAGACCCTTTGATATTGACAGAGACGGCTTTGTCATGGGTGAAGGGGCAGGTATTCTCATACTTGAAGAACTTGAACATGCCATGAACAGAGGCGCAAAGATATACGCGGAGATTGCGGGTTACGGAATGTCATCAGATGCGTACCACATATCAACCCCGTCTCCTAACGGAGAAGGCGCCGCAAGATGTATGCAAAATGCTCTTAAGGACGGTGGTATCGCTCCTGAAGAGGTAGACTACATTAACGCCCACGGCACCTCAACAAAGCACGGAGACGAGGTCGAAACTGCCGCCATCAGGAACGTCTTCGGTAAACACGCGTACAGACTGTGTGTCAGTTCAACAAAATCGATGATAGGACACCTTCTGGGCGCCTCAGGAGGAGTCGAGGGGGTAATCAGCGCCCTATGCATTCAGAGAAATAAAGTCCCTCCTACCATAAACCTTGATAACCCTGACCCTGCGTGTGACCTTGATTATGTACCTCACAGGGCAAGAAAGCTGGATGTAAATGTTGTTATGTCAAACTCCTTTGGATTCGGTGGTACAAATGCCTGCATCGTTCTCAAAACATATCGCGCCTCTTGAAAAATCCATTGATTACACATTCAGGAAAAAGTCCCTGTTAAAAGAGGCCCTGACTCACAAATCCTTTACAAATGAAAAGGATAATATGGGGCAGCCCTTTAATGAGCGCATGGAATTCCTCGGAGACGCGGTCTTATCACTGGTCATAAGCAAGCACCTGTATTTAGCTTACCCTGAGTTCTCAGAAGCCGATTTTTCCAGGATCAGGGCATATGCCGTTCAGGAATCCTCTCTTTCAGAGGCGGCTGAAAGGGTTAATATCGGATCATATCTTCGCCTTGGCAAGGGGGAGGAGATGACCGGCGGGAGAAAGAAACCGTCTCTTCTGGCAAACGCGTTTGAGGCCGTTCTGGGGGCACTATATATTGACGGGGGGATAAAAAATGCCGAGGAATTTGCAATCAGATGTCTGAGTGGAAAGATAAGCGAACTTGTCTCCGGCAGCATACTATTTGACTATAAAACCATGCTCCAGGAAGCTTCACAGGCAGGTTTCGGGGTATTGCCAAGGTATGAATTTGATAAGGAAGAAGGGCCTGAACATAATAAAATATTTAGGGTAAAGGTATTTATAAATAATGTTTGTTACGGTTCCGGCACAGGCAGGACCAAAAAGGCCGCAGCCCAGATGGCCGCAGAGACAGGAATGGAGAAGATCGGTAATTTAAAATGAGAGGAAGAATATGGCGTTAACATACAGGGCATCAGGAGTAGATATAACAAAAGGCAACAGGCTTGTAGATATCATCCGTCCATTTGCACGTTCAACTTCAGGGGCGGGAACACTCAACGATATAGGTTCCTTCGGTGCTTTCTACAGGATCGGCTCAAAGTATAAGGACCCGGTGCTTGTAAGCAGCACTGACGGTGTTGGGACAAAGCTCAAGATCGCTTTCATGTTGAACAGGCATGATACGGTAGGGATAGATCTTGTTGCAATGTGTGTCAACGATATACTGACAAGCGGAGCACGACCCCTCTTTTTTCTCGATTACTTCGCAACCGGCAAACTCTCAGTTAAAAAAGCAGCGGATGTTATAAAAGGCATTGCTGAAGGATGCAAAATTTCTGAATGTTCTCTTATCGGAGGAGAAACAGCGGAGATGCCGGGGTTCTACAAAACCGGCGAATATGACATTGCGGGTTTTGCAGTTGGTATTGTTGAGAGAAGTTCTATTATCGACGGTTCACGAATCAGAAAGGGCGATGTCATCATCGGACTCCCATCAAACGGACTTCACAGCAACGGGTATTCGATGGCCAGAAGAGTCTTTTTTGAGATAAAAAAATATACTGCCAAAAAGAGAATCAAAGACCTGAATGGTTCAATAGGTGATGAACTCATCAGGCCGACAAGCATATATGTTAAAAACGTATTAAAGGTAATCAGTAAATACCGGGTCAAGGGTATGGCCCATATAACCGGAGGCGGGATAACAGAGAACGTGCCGCGCATTCTGCCGAAGGGAAAAGGTCTTAATGCGATAATTGAAAAGGATAGCTGGCCCCCTCATGAGATATTTAACATTATCCAGAGAGAAGGCAGAGTCACGGATGACGAGATGTTCAGGACATTCAACATGGGAATAGGCTATGTAATGGTAGTCGGCAAATCAGATTCACCTGGGATTATGAGAAGACTGAAGGCACTGGGAGAGGAAGCTTACGTAATAGGACATATAGATAAGGGCAGAGGAGGAGTAAAATACATTTAACAATGAATATAAGTGTAATGGCATCAGGCAGGGGTTCAAACTTTCAGTCAATCATTGACAGTGTTGAGTCAGGTTTTATCAATGCCAGAATAGTAATTCTCATTACCGACAATCCTGGCGCATACGCCCTTGAAAGGGCAGAAAAGCATAATATCCTCTCGATGGTTATATCTCCGGAGAATTTCCCTGACAGGGACTCATATTACAAACATATAGCCGATGAACTTGAGAAGAGAGACGTCGGTTTAGTCGTTCTGGCCGGTTTTATGAGGTTAGTCG
>CAXMSH010000056.1:0-1996 GCA_964195875.1 Thermodesulfovibrionia bacterium | reverse complement strand
ACACCCTGCCCTCCTGCCCTCATTCCCGGGCCTTCACGGACAAAAAGATGCCGCAGACTATGGTGTAAAGATCTCGGGATGCACGGTACACTTTGTTGACGAAGGGGTGGATACGGGTCCGATAATAATCCAGGCCTCGGTACCGGCATACAGCGACGACACTGAAGAGAGCCTTTCTGAAAGGATCCTTATACAGGAACATAAAATATTTCCCCTTGCGATCAGGCTCTTTGTCGAGGGAAGAGTTAAGATTGAGGGGCGAAAAGTCATTGTTGATGCTGACAGGACAGAGACAGACTTAATTAATCCCCCATTATAAGCCGCCGCTATCTATCTCTTTCTCTATCTTGGTCATAATACTCTCAATATAAATTTTACTTACCCAGTTACCGTCAACCATCTGAAAAGGCAAATTTGTTAATAACACCTACTACTCTTCAATTTTGGGGTTTGAGAAAGTTGATGATTACTGGTTGAAAGAGAGGATATAGTTTTAATTCAGACCCTTTTTTGGTAGTGGGTCAGTTTGAATTTTCTTAAAGAAAAGGGAAGCAGTTATTCGGTGGAATCTTCTTTTATGTAGTTTTTGGCTTCACAGAAGGGGCAGTGATAATATTTCCCTTCGCCATCATATTGGACGTGTTCTACATTCTCTATAAATCCTTTTCCACATTCTGAGCATTTCATCATTTTTATTGAAGCAGAAATACAAGAAAAGTAAAGGGTTAATGTTAGATAATGGATAAAGTTTCTTGCAACTACCACGACAACTACTTCTCCACCTTTGATATTATTATGTATCCCTTACAGAAGGTGGTGCTTATGCCTGTCTGAGTCTATTTAACAGTACTACGGAGAGACATTAAATACCTGAGATATTAAAGCTGATCTTACGCAGTTTTAACTTCATGGTTGACATGCCATGATAAAGGGTGTAGTTTTTAATTAAAAGAATGTAATTATATCCGGTGATTCTGAAATGAAGGAAAAGTAATATCAGTTTTGAACATATTAATTCTGAATAAAATTAATAAATATGCATTTCTTATAGCCGTGTTTATGCTATGCATGGTGATAAAGTTTACATTATCGCATGCAAAGGGAGTGATTACAAATATGCCTGAATATAAGTCTGAAACGATCAAACTGCCTGAACCGTTAAAGAACAGTAATACATCCACAGAAGAAGCCATACTTAAAAGAAGGTCTGTCAGGAGTTATAAAGACAGCCCGCTAACACTTAAAGAAATCTCTCAACTCCTCTGGGCTGCCCAAGGCATTACTGATCCGAGGGGTCTCAGGGCAGCGCCTTCCGCAGGGGCGCTTTATCCGCTTGAAATTTATGTTATTGCCGGAAATGTGAATGACCTCCCGGATGGGATTTATCATTACAGGCCCTTTAAGCATGAATTGGTAACGATTGTAAAAGGCGACAAAAGAAATGAACTGTGCAACGCAGCCCTTAGCCAGTCTTCTATCAGGAGTGCTGCTGCAGTTATAGTGTTTTCCGCAGTTTATGAACGAACAACCATGAAATATGGCGATAGAGGCATAAAATATGTACATATAGAAATCGGTCATGCGGCCCAGAATCTCTTTTTGCAGGCAGTTTCTCTTGACCTCGGTACAGTGGTCATAGGGGCGTTTAATGATGCCGATGTTACGGAAGTTTTGAATATGCCTGACGGGGAACGGCCGCTTTATATCATGCCTGTGGGGAGAATGAAATGAGAGCATTTCATGAAAAAGAGCAACTGTACCTTACTGAGATAAGCTATGAACGACAACGAATGGGTGGTATTTCTGCAATGGGCCCTGCCGCAAATGCAGATGCGGTGGTCAGGCTTTAGAAAAGTACGCAGGCAGGTGTGCAGAAGGATTGCAGGCAGATTTGAGGAATGGCCGATATTATGATAAATCTCGCCTGTTCATGACCCCTAATCCATCTAATATCCCTCTAATTATTAAATACTACTAAATACAGACCTTGTCAAGA
>CAXMSH010000055.1:0-7285 GCA_964195875.1 Thermodesulfovibrionia bacterium | reverse complement strand
TTTGATATGAGACACAACTTCCACTATGAAGCGGAATAAATATATCATCATCGGGCTTGGAAGCATAGGGCTTGAACTTCTCAGGAAAATATCCAGGGATATTGACGTAGTCTGCATTGAACTGAATCCCGAATTGGAGGAAACGGCAACAAAAATTCGTGAAGACACTATCTTTTTCTCAGGGGACGCAACGAGCAGGCTTGTGCTTGAGAAGGCCGGAGTTGCAGAATCAGATGGGGTAATCATTACGACTACAACGGAAAAAGTAAATATTGAAACAGCCAGAATATTAAAGGAACATTTCGATATAAAGCGAGTCATAGCGATCAGTACCACAACCTCAGAAATAGAAGCCTTGGAAAAACTTGGTGTTGAAGTGGAAAGCATCTCCACTGCCAGTGCTGTTGCTATTCGTAACAGGCTGGCGCATACATCCCGTGCGGCTCATGCGATCGGGCTTGGCAAAGAAGAGATTCTCGAGGTTGATGTTCATCCTCACTCAAGGCTTGCAAACAGGCCGTTGCATACACTTACTCATATGAGATGGAGAATAGGCCTGATATACAGAGACGAAAATATCCTCGTGCCCAACAGGGAGACCGTCCTTAAACCGAGAGACCGCGTTATCATCCTGGGCGAACCTTCTGTGCTGAAAACCGTATCAGAAATACTGACCTTTAAATTTGAGCGGTTCCCCCTTGAATACGGCTCAACGGCCATTACGTATCTCACCGGAGATGAAACAGAAGCTTTTTTTAATGAACTGAATTACCTCTTTTCGATCTTCCCGCTGGATAGAATGATCTTTATTTATTCAAAAAAGGCTGCCCGCAAGGCAGAAACCTTTGATGAGTTTATAAAAAAAGAGAACATAAAGAATCCGGAAGCAAGAAAGACTTCACTTGCTGCTCTACCCGCGATCGAAGAAACGGTCAGTGAGGTAAGGGGTGATCAGGGTATCATTGTGATGTCAAAAGAGAGCTTATCCTTATCAAACCTTCGTCCCTTCATGACTGCCAATAGCAGACATTATCTGCACTCCATAATTCAGAAGTTCCGTTGTCCGCTCATCTTGACGGCAGGAACGTTCCCTTATGAGAAAGCATGCGTGCCTTGCGTTGAGCATGTGAACATACATCATAATATGGAAACCGCCCTCGAGATGACGTCATCATTGCATAATGAAATAACCGCGCTTCTCGTTAATCCTTCCAAATATATTTCATCTGATGAAGATGTAAACGAGTTCCAGTCGATGAAGAAGACGATAAACGATGTGAGCTCAATGTATAAGATAAGTGTACATAAAAAATTTCTTGAGGGGAACCCGGTAAAGTCCATATCAGCCTCATTACCCGGTTTCAATCTTCTCATCACAGGCACCGAAGGATGGAAGACCAGAAGATGGGTCCCCTCTTTTCTGAGCCCGGATGTGGTCTGGAATATCGTGAGAGAATCCCCCATATCAACCCTGCTTTTGCCTGTGATTGAAGAATTCCTGTAATATCATGGAACATCATATTTTCATATTTTTCTCTGTGATTGGAGGAGCTGCCCTGATACCTTTTTTCGCGCAGAGATTCAGCATCCCGTCGGCGGCGCTTGAGATTGTTTATGGCATGGTCCTGTTTAATCTGATCATTCATAACCAGCCGGAATGGTTTTTGATTTTGAAAGAGTTCGGATTGATATACCTCATGTTTATCGTCGGGATGGAGATCGATCTCAGAAAGTTCACAAAGGACAGAAATTTTACGTGGTATGTAATTATTCCATTATTGTCTCTTGTTATTACTCCTCTTGTATTTCATCGTATGGGCTACCCCTTTTACCTCGGGGTCGTTATAGCGATGATTTCAGCCGGCATTATCATCCCAGTGCTGAAAGAGACAGGACTTATCGACTCAAAATTCGGACGGGACATAATCGGCATTGCCCTCACCGGCGAACTGCTGTCAATGCTCTTTCTGGTGGGTATTGATATTTACCATAGATACGGATTTACCGCAAGGGCAAGCCTTGAAGGCACAAAAATCATCTTTCTCTTTCTGCTTGCCGGCCTCTTTCTGAGATTTCTTTATATAATTGCATGGTGGAACCCGAAGAAAGTCGAGAGGATCATGGAGAGTGACGACCCGGTCGAGGAGGGTATCCGGATGGTTATTTTTATAGCCTTCAGCGGAGCCCTGATAGCTTACACTACCGGTCTGGAACCGATACTTGGCTCATTCCTGGCCGGGCTTATATTCAGCTACGTCTTTAAAAGCAAAGGAATATTCGAGGATAAAATAAATGCCGTCGGGTTTGGGTTCTTTACCCCTTTCTTCTTCATTGGTGTAGGGGCAACCCTGCAAATCGAATTATTACAATCCACGCCGACCCTCCTGCTTGCTGGGTTTTTTACATTTGTTGTTTTTGTCAGCAAAATATTTCCCATTCTCTTTTCTTACTTCATGAGAATAAAGATCCTGGAGGCGCTCTGCATTTCTCTTATTCTTTCAGCGCCTCTCTCCATGATGGTGGTAGCGGGAACACTCGGAGTCAGAATGAATTTAATTACAGGCTCCATGAACGATTCCCTGATACTGACAGCGGTGATATCAAGTATTATTTTCCCCACCCTTTTCAGACCGATAGCAAGAAGATTCGCAAAAGAGGAGAGTCCAGGATAATACGCCTGCTCAATTGCTTTGATATTACATTGAAATAAAAGGATTGAGAATCCAAAGCGTTATGAATGTAATATCGCTGCATAGTCTTATGAAGTGCCCCAAAATAATGGATTACACGTCAAACGAGATAGATTTAATGCTCATATTTATTATCTTTCGCCGGCAATGCAAACGTGATATAATTTCATAATGTAAAGGAGGCGCTCAAAGATAATAATTTTGTTTACTTTTACAGATTATCTTGTTCTCTATCCGAGCCTTGAAATTTTTGGAGAGTATCAGCTCCGTAATGAGGCCTCTGTGATTTCTTCCCTCGGATCGAACTGGTCCCTCCGTCTCTCAAATGTCCTAGAGCGGGACAGTGATCCTCCTGCTGACGTGGAGAAAGATGACTGGCAGTGGATACTGGGCTTGCAGTACGGTTTTGATCTTTAATAAGGATAATCTGATCAGGAATAATATATCAAATCATAGTAACTACTCAGGTCTTCCCCTTTTTCTCCTCGGCGAATCCGCCTGAGGCGGAGAAAAAGCCGAGCAGGCACTTTCCCAAAGAGGGGAATAAAGAAAATACACCTGAATAGTTACGAAATATATCTACTATGATTTTTGCAGATATAAACTTATACTTAGAAGAAAACATATAAGAATATTTCTATTGAGGGAGGATGTTAATGTTTGAATTTGTTCCGGGAATCTCGAAGCTGGTCCAAAAAAGATCGGAAAAAGCGGGGCTCCCGCCGGGGACTCCGGTGTACGTCGGCGAGAAGAAGGTTGAGAAGGTCAGGATAACCATAATCGACTACGATGGAGAAACTCTTGAAGAAAGGGAAGTTGAGACGATAGAGGAATGTTTCCAATACAAAGAAAAACCCACGGTTTCATGGATAAATATTGACGGTCTCCATGAGGTGTCAATTACAGAGAAAATTGGAAAATGCTTTGGCCTTCATCCGCTTATTATAGAGGATATTATGAATACAGAACAGCGGACCAAGATGGACGTATTTGATGAGCACATCTTTATCAGCATGAAGATGCATTCTTATAACGGAGATGCAGGAGGAATCCATTCAGAACAGATAAGCCTGGTCTTCGGTCAGAATTTCCTGCTGACGTTTCAGGAAAAACCCGGGGATGTCTTTGATCCGGTACGGAACCGCCTGCGGGGCAGTAAAGCCCGTATCAGAAAGAACGGGGCTGATTATTTGTGTCATGCCCTTATTGATTCCATCGTGGACAATTACTTTAAAGTGCTCGAAGGAGTAGGGGAAGAGATAGAGTCCATGGATGAGGAACTTATCACTAATCCAACACCTGAAACATTACATAAGATACATTTTCTCAAGAGAGAGATGATCTTTCTCAGGAAGTCTGTATGGCCGCTCAGGGAGATTATCGGCGGCCTGGAACGCGAGGAGACTGACCTTATCCATGAATCAACCCATATTTACCTCAGAGACCTTTATGACCATACCATACAGGTAATTGACACGGTGGAGACGTTCAGGGACATGATTTCAGGAATGCTTGATATTTATCTTTCAAGTGTAAGCAACAGGATGAATGAGATAATGAAGGTGCTCACTATCTTTGCGGTTATATTCATACCGCTTACGTTTATCGCGGGAATCTACGGAATGAATTTTGATACCGGCAAGAGTCCTCTGAACATGCCTGAATTAGGCTGGTATTACGGCTATCCGTTTGCATTGGGGATAATGGCTGCCGTAGGCATTACCATGCTTATTTACTTCAGAAGGAAAAAGTGGTTATGAATATGCTGTCCCTTAAACAGCAAAAGACGATACAAAGAAACACTCGGCCCGCAGTGACCTTTATTAACCGCTAAGAAACATTTAAAGGAGGAGCCATGGCTATTACATTACCGGAATTACCATTTGCAAAGGGAGCGCTCGCACCCCATATCAGTGAGAGGACGATCGAATTTCATTACGGAAAGCATCACAGGACGTATGTTGAAAAGACAAACTCTCTCATTGAGGGCACACACATGGCAGGGCAGGATCTGGAGTCGATCATTCAAGAGACGTCAGAGGATTTTTCAAGGTCAGGAATTTTCAATAATGCGGCCCAGGTCTGGAACCACTCATTCTACTGGAACTGCATGAAGCCGGGAGGAGGGGGCGTTCCCTCAGGCGCAATAGCTCAAAAAATCGATTCAACATTCGGAAGTTATGATAAATTTGCCGAGGAGTTCAGGAACGCGGGCGTCACACAATTCGGCAGCGGCTGGGCATGGTTAGTCCTGAATAACGGCAATCTCGAAATCATGAAGACGTCCAATGCAGATACGCCGATTGTCCACGGGGTGAAACCGCTCCTTACCGTCGACGTATGGGAGCACGCGTACTACCTTGATTATCAGAACAAACGGCCTGATTATCTCACTACCTTTCTCGAGCATCTTATCAACTGGGATTTTGTGAACTCTTTGCTTGATTAAGAGTAAACTGAATCAGAACAAAAGGGAAACTGGCGGCCGGCGATAACTTATGTGCAACCGGGCGTCCACAATGCGCAAGATAAATAAACCCTGCTAACGAGTTTTATTTATTTGAGAATTTTCTATGGCACTACGCTTAATTGAAATATATCATCAACGGGACAAGGCTGATGAGATCGATGCTCTTCTGAAAGACAAGCCGATCCTCGCCACATGGCACAATCATCTTCAGGAAGGCCAGTCAATATCAAAAATACTTGTAAAGAGCGAAAACACCGAGATTGTTATAGACCTCATTGAGAACCATTTCCCCCGGAAGGACTCTTATCGGACCGTGATCCTCGCCGTTGAGGCAACCCTTCCCCGTCCTGAAAAGACTGAAAAAGAAGAAAAGGAAGAGAAAACCAACAAGGAAAAGACCCCGAAACGAATCAGCATAGAAGAACTCTATCAGAAAATGACCGGCCTCTCAGTGCTGTCAAGGAAATTTGTCGTAATGACGATTGTTGCCTCATTTGTTGCCGCTATCGGCCTTCTTAAAGACGACGTTGCGATTATTATCGGTTCAATGGTTATCGCCCCTCTTCTTGGACCAAACATGTCTTTATCACTGGCAACAACGCTCGCGGACGTTAAACTCGCAAAACAAGCGATCAGAACCAATCTGACAGGTTTTTTATTAGTTCTTTCCATAGGTATCGTTATGGGTGTTTTCATGACCGTTAACCCTGAAATTCCACAGATCGCGTCACGGTCAAATGTGAGTCACTTCTATATATTCCTTGCTCTTGCCTCAGGTGTTGCAGGAGCTTATTCTATCACGGCAGGCGTATCCGAAGCCTTTGTCGGCGTCATGGTAGCTGTTGCGATACTGCCTCCTCTTGCCGCGGCAGGCCTGCTATTCGGTGGAATGTACTGGGCTGACGGAATCGGAGCGCTCCTGCTTTGTTTAGTGAATATTGTGTGCATTAATTTATCAGGAGTCATTACTTTCATCTTTGAAGGTATTCAGCCAAAGAGCTGGTGGGAAGCAGAGAGGGCTAAAAAGTATGTAAGGACAGCCATATCATTATGGATTATACTGCTTCTCATGCTTGCCGCTATGATTTTTTTAGCGCAGAAAATTACATAATTTGGAACGACTCATGCAAATGAGGGATGGTAACCTTTTTAGCTATTTTTCTTTCCTGCAATTCTTTCTGAAATGTGGTCATGCTATTCTGTTCCCCATGCACCAGAAATAATTGTTTCATCCCTTTGCTGTGAGATAACCAGTCAATAAGTATATCCTTGTCTGCGTGGGCTGAGAACCCCCCGATGGTATATATCTTTGCATTAACCCTGTTAGACTCTCCGAAGATTTTTACTTTCTTCTTGCCGTCAACAATATTTCTCCCAAGAGTTCCCTCTGCCTGGTATCCCACAAAGATGACCGAGGACTCCTTTCTCCAGATGTTGTGCTTCATATGATGTTTTATCCTTCCTCCGGTGCACATACCCGATCCGGCAATAATAACGGCGTGACTCTTTATAAAGTTAATCTGTCTCGATTCTTCCGGAGACCTCACGAATTTCAGGCCGGGAAATGAGAACGGGTCTCTCCCCTCCTGAAAAAGATGAGCAGTCTCCCTGTCAAAATATTCAGGTTTACCCCTCATGATATTTGCAACATTGATCGCCATCGGAGAGTCGAGAAAGACGTTGCAGGCTGGAATGTCCCCTCTTTCATGAAACTCTCTGAGAAAATAGAGCAGTTCCTGTGCCCTTTCTATGGCAAAAGAAGGAATAAGAACATTCCCTCCCCTTCTGCACGTATCAATGATAGCCTGACGGAATTCATTTACTGATTCATCGATATTTTTGTGGTTTCTGTTTGCATAGGTGCTTTCAGTGACGACGACATCAGCCTTACCCGGAAAAGAGGGGTCTTTGATGATCGGTTTATTCCTGTTTCCGATATCCCCGGAAAAAATTATCGTTCCTGAGCCCTTGATCCGGATTTCTATAAAGGCTGCACCGAAGATATGACCAGCATCCCTGAAGGTTATGGTTACTTTACTGTTCAGGCTGATCGGGGTGTCGTATTGAGCGGACGGATCAAAGTACCTGAGCGCATCAACAGCATCTAGAATTGAATAAAGAGGTT